>NZ_QRGO01000003.1:300000-415121 GCF_003367195.1 Undibacter mobilis
GCCGCGCGCGCCGGTCTTGCGCTCGATCGCCTTGCGGGCGATGGCGCCAAGTGCTTCTTCCGCGAGCGTCAGATCGATCTGCTCCATCTCGAACAGCCGCTGGTACTGCTTGACCAGCGCGTTCTTCGGCTCGATCAGGATCTTCTTGAGCGAGGCCTCGTCGAGGTCTTCAAGCGTCGCGACGACCGGCAGACGGCCGACGAACTCGGGAATGAGACCGTACTTGAGCAGATCTTCCGGTTCGACCTCGCGGAAGATCTCGCCCTGACGGCGGTCTTCGGGCGCCGACACCTTGGCGCCGAAACCAATCGAGGTCGACTTGCCGCGGCTGGAGATGATCTTGTCCAGGCCCGAGAAGGCGCCGCCGCAAATGAACAAGATGTTGGTCGTATCGACCTGGAGGAATTCCTGCTGCGGATGCTTGCGGCCGCCCTGCGGCGGCACGGAGGCAACCGTGCCTTCCATGATCTTCAGGAGCGCCTGCTGCACGCCCTCACCCGACACGTCGCGCGTGATCGAGGGGTTGTCGGACTTGCGGCTGATCTTGTCGATTTCGTCGATATAGACGATGCCGCGCTGCGCGCGTTCGACGTTGTAGTCGGCCGCCTGCAGCAGCTTGAGAATAATGTTCTCGACGTCCTCGCCGACATAGCCGGCTTCGGTGAGCGTCGTGGCATCCGCCATCGTGAAGGGCACGTCGAGGATGCGCGCCAGCGTCTGCGCCAGCAGCGTCTTGCCCGAACCGGTCGGACCGATCAGCAGGATGTTCGACTTCGCGAGTTCGACATCCTGGTGCTTGGTCTGGTGGTTGAGGCGCTTGTAGTGATTGTGCACGGCGACCGAGAGCACGCGCTTGGCGTGGAACTGGCCGATCACGTAGTCGTCGAGGACCTTGCAGATTTCCTTCGGCGTCGGGATGCCGTCACGCGACTTCACGAGCGAGGACTTGTTCTCCTCACGGATGATGTCCATGCAGAGTTCGACGCATTCATCGCAGATGAACACGGTCGGTCCGGCGATCAGCTTCCTGACTTCGTGCTGGCTCTTGCCGCAGAACGAGCAATACAGGGTGTTCTTTGAATCGGTGCCGCCGACTTTGCTCATTCCGTTCTCCGTATCACTCTTCCGTATACTCGACCAAAAGCAGCCCGATCGATGTATCGTTCACTGGCGTCGCCCCGCCAAGGCAAGTTGTCCCTACCGCCACCGAAGCAAATTCTGCGCCGGAAATTAAGGCGCACGGCCCGGCCATCTCGCGGCAGTCAAGTCTCACTACACTCCCATACCCTAAGCGAAGCATGCTACGGGCAGGATGATCAAGAATGTATTAACGATAATATCGGCCGTTTTTAGCAACAAAGTAGGCCGAAATTACCGCTCTTGCCGTCCACCAGCGGCCGATGCGCGCATCTTGTCGCGGGGGAACTTTTGCCACCCGAAACGGTCCCGCCCGCTTTAGGCCGGCTTCACGGCCATATCCTGCGGCCGCTTGTTGATCACGCTGTCCACGATGCCAAAGTCGCGCGCGGCTTCCGCCGTGAGGAAGTAATCGCGCTCCAGCGCGTCCTCGATCTTCTTCAGCGACTGGCCGGTGTGGTGGACATAAATCTCGTTGAGCCGCTTCTTCAGGTTCAAAATCTCCTGCGCGTGCAGCATGATATCGGTCGCCTGGCCCTGGAAGCCGCCGGACGGCTGATGCACCATGATGCGGGCGTTCGGCAGCGCAAAGCGCATGTCCTTCTCGCCGGCAGCCAGCAGCAGCGAGCCCATCGAGGCCGCCTGGCCGATACACAGGGTCGAAACCGCCGGACGGATGAACTGCATGGTGTCGTAGATCGCCATGCCTGACGTCACCACCCCGCCCGGCGAGTTGATGTACATCGAGATTTCTTTCTTCGGGTTCTCGGCTTCGAGGAACAGAAGCTGGGCGACGATCAACGTCGACATACCGTCCTCGATCGGCCCGGTGATGAAGATGATGCGTTCCTTCAGGAGCCGGGAGAAGATGTCGTAGGCCCGTTCGCCGCGGTTGGTCTGTTCGACCACCATCGGCACCAGGTTCATATAGGTCTCTACCGGATCTTTCATAACGGCTCCAAAAGGCACATCGGCACGAATCACACGGGCTAGCTTAGCGAGTCACCGTGTTTCGACGATCTATTTTCGGTTGCCCCAAAGCGCAAGGGACGCCCGGAGGATGGTGACAGGTCTCTTAAGAAGCGACGCAAACTGGATTAGGCCGTGCCCGTCCAAAGACACGAGCGCCCGGCGAGGCGATTCCCCACCGGGCGACGTATGTACCAGAAGGCGATTAAGCAATCGTGGAGAGGCGGCGGCAGAATTCGTTAAGCCGCCTCATCCTCTTCCTTCATGAGATCCTCGCGCGAGACCTTCTTTTCGGTCACGTCGGCAAGCTCCAGAAGGAAGTCGACCACCTTCTCCTCGTAGATCGGCGCACGCAGTGAGGCGAGCGCTTCGGGATTCTGGCGGTAGTAGTCCCACACCCGCTGTTCCTGACCGGCGAACTGTCGAGCGCGCTCGGCAACCGCGCGCGACAACTCCTCGTCGCCGACGGTGATCTTGTTCTTGTCGCCGATCTCGGCCAGCACAAGGCCGAGACGCACGCGGCGCTCCGCGATGCCGCGATATTCTTCCTTCGCCTTTTCCTCGGTCGTGTTCTCGTCCTCGAAGGTCTTGTTCTCGGCCTTGAGCTCTTCCGTTACCGAGGACCAGACGCGGTTGAATTCCTCTTCGGCGAGCGTCGGCGGCAATTCGAACTTGTGCATCTTGTCGAGCGCATCGAGCAGCGCGCGCTTCACCTTCTGGCGCGACATGCGCTGGTAGTCTCGGCCGATCTGCTCCTTCACCGCGTCGCGCAGTTTGGCGAGCGATTCCAGGCCGAGCTGCTTGGCGAAATCGTCGTCGAGCGTGACTGTGCCGGGGGCTTCGATCTTCTTGGCCGTCACGGCAAACTCCGCGGCCTTGCCGGCGAGTTCGGCATTGGCGTAGGCGGCCGGGAACGTCGCCTTCACGGTGCGGTTCTCGCCGGCAGCAATACCGACAAGCTGCTCTTCAAAGCCGGGAATAAACGTGCCGGAGCCGATATCCACGGCAATGTCCTGGCCGGTGCCGCCCTGGAACGCCACACCGTCAATGGTGCCGACGAAGTCGATGGTAACGCGGTCGCCACTCGCGGCTTTCGCGCCTTCGGCCTTCGCCTCGAATGGAGTATTCTGCTTGGCGATGCGATCGAGCGCCTCGTCGATTTCCGCCTCCGCCACTTCCGCCACCGGCTTCTCGAGCTTGATGGTCTTGAAGTCACCGAGCTTGATCTCGGGCACGATCTCGATGCCGACCGTGTAGTTGAGATCGGCGCCACCCGTGATCAGCTTCTCGACCTCGGCCTCTTCGGTCGGCAGCGTCACCTTCGGATCGGCGGCGAGCTTGAAATTGTTGTCGGTGACGATCTTCTGGTTCACGTCCCGCACCGAAGCTTCAATGACCTCGGCCATCGCCGAGCGGCCATACATCTTCTTGATGTGAGAGACCGGCACCTTGCCCGGACGGAAGCCGTTGAGCTTCACCTTGTCCTTGAGTTCGGCGATGCGGGCATCGACCTTGCTTGCAAGTTCGGCAATCGGAATGCTGACCGCGTATTCGCGCTTCAGGCCGTCGGAAAGTGTCTCAGTAACCTGCATGATCTCTCTTGCTTCTCGTTACGCGCGCCACCGTCCGGATGGACCGTTTCGCACCGTGGTGTCCGGAATGCGGGACCGTCCCCGCGTTACGTACGCAAACCCATAAACCTTTGTCTGGTGCGGGCGGAGGGACTCGAACCCCCACGACTTTCGCCACTGGAACCTAAATCCAGCGCGTCTACCAATTCCGCCACGCCCGCAAAGGGCCTCAAAATCTTGTCCGCCCGCGACGCGCGGACATAACCTCTCGTCCCGGCAAGGGCAAGGGAATTGGGCAAGCGCGACCGGCCCCTGGCGGCGCTGCCTTTGCAACATTTCGGCCGGAAATCGGGGCGCCAGCCTCAAAATGAAACCGGACGACGCCCTCTCACGGGGGCGGCGGCGCCACCTGCGCGAACAACGTCCGGTACACGCCTGGCAGCGCCTCCGGCAGGTCCTCGGCAATCAGTCCAGGACCAAAGGCCGCGGCCGCCTCACCATGCAGCCAGGCGGCCGCGCTGGCCGCCTCGAAACCGGTCATGCCAAATTCCTGACCTTGCGCCAGCAGGCCCGCGATCATGCCCGCAAGCACGTCCCCGGATCCTGCGGTGGCCAGATAAGGGGGTGCATTGTCGGAAACTGAAGCCCGGCCATCCGGCGCAGCCACGACGGTATCCGGCCCTTTGAACAGGACGACCGCACCGCTCGCCGCAGCTGCCATGCGAGCAGCCTCAAGTTTCGATTTAACTTTCAAGTCCTTATATAATAATTTGAATAATCTACTGAATTCACCCTCGTGCGGTGTCAGGACGACCGCGGCGCTCCGCGCGCGTATGGCAGCGAACAGCGGTTCGGGCTCTCCGGCGAAACTGGTCAGGGCGTCGGCATCGAGCACCACAGCCGCCTCTGACCCGAGTGCCGTCAGCACCTGATCGCGCATGGCCGCTCCCACGCCGCCACCGGGCCCCAGCACCACAGCATTGCGTCGATGGTCAGTGAGGAATTCGGCCAGTTCCAACGCCCCATCCACCGGCCGGACCATCACGGCCAAACTGCCGGCGGCGTTGATAGCCAGCGCCTCGCGCGGTGAGGCCATGGTGACGAGCCCCGCCCCCGCCCGCAGCGCCCCTCGCGCTGCCAGCCGCGCCGCGCCCGTTGTCGAAAGTCCGCCGGACACCACCACGACATGCCCGCGGCTGTATTTGTGGCCTTCAATGCGCGGCAGCGGGAAATGCAGTCCCCACAGCGCCGGCCCGTTCGCAAAGGTCTTCGGCTGCACGGAAGCGAGAACGCTGGCCGGAATACCGATATCGACCACGGCGACCGGACCGCAATGCAGCCGCCCGGGCAGCAACAGGTGTCCGGGCTTCCGGCGAAAGAACGTCACCGTCCGTGTCGCCTTCACCGCGGCGCCCATCACGGCGCCGGTCGCGCCGTTAATGCCGCTCGGCAGGTCAACGGCAACCACCGGCACGCCGCGCGCGTTGATGGCCTCGATCATTGCCCGCGGCAGCCCCTCGACCGGACGATCGAGCCCGGCGCCGAAAAGCGCGTCGACGATGACATCGCAAGCCGCGAGCGCCTCCGGTGCCGCCGCCTCGACCGGACCACGCCAGCGATCGAATGCGGCGCGCGCATCGCCCTTGAGACGGCTGGCCTCCCCGACCAGGATGACCTTCACGCTGTACCCGCGTTCGGCGAGCAGACGCGCGGCGACGAAGCCATCGCCACCATTGTTGCCGGGACCGGCAACAACCGTGACGCGCTGCCCGGGTGCCAGCGCCACCGTCGCCTCGGCGACAGCCGCACCGGCATTCTCCATCAGCGTCAACCCAGGCGTGCCGGCCGCAATCGTGAGGCGGTCGGCTTCGCTCATCTCCACGGGCGCAAGAAGTTCGTTCATGTCTTCGACACTATCCGCCATGAATATGACCGACAAATCGGCGGCGATGCATCGCGGCCCTTCTTAGCAAGCTGCTGTACCGCAACGACCTTTCCATCTATGGTCATTTTGTAGTCACGATGCTTAATTGTGAGGCAGTAAAACTTAGGCAAACAGCACCCGAAGCCCGATGTGAAGCGGCAAACCCTTGCTGTAGAATGGCAATCGGTTGCCGTCCGATTTGGCACAGGACCTGCAAACAACAGCGCGGCCAGACGTCAGCGCGGCAAGTTCAATTGGCCGGCCGGCCGGATGAAGGCTTCGGATCGAAAAGCTCCGGACGATCAAGACCCGGAGTTCATTGGAAGAGAGACAGCGGATGAAGAAAATCGAGGCCATCATCAAGCCCTTCAAGCTCGACGAAGTGAAAGAGGCTCTGCAGGAAGTCGGTTTGCAAGGCATTACGGTCACGGAAGCCAAGGGTTTCGGCCGTCAAAAGGGCCATACCGAGCTGTACCGCGGCGCCGAATATGTGGTCGATTTCCTGCCGAAGGTGAAAATCGAGATCGTCCTTGGTGACGACATGGTGGACAAGGCGGTGGACGCGATCCGCCGAGCCGCCCAAACCGGCCGCATCGGCGACGGCAAGATTTTCGTCTCCAATATCGAGGAAGCCATCCGCATCAGAACCGGTGAATCCGGTATCGACGCGATCTAATCCTCTATTGACGCCATCTGACGCTTGGCCAAATGTCGCGCCGAGATAGACCCAATCCAGCCAGGGGGAAACGCTACCCATGACGACAGCCAAGAATGTCATGAAGATGATCAAGGACAACGACGTCAAATACGTCGATTTCCGCTTCACCGATCCGCGCGGCAAGTGGCAGCACGTCACTTTCGACGTGTCGATGATCGAGGAAGACACCTTCGTTGAAGGCCAGATGTTCGACGGTTCGTCGATCGCCGGCTGGAAGGCGATCAATGAATCAGACATGAACCTGATGCCGGATCCGGCCACGGCCTGCATCGATCCGTTCTTTGCCGAGACCACCCTGGTCCTCGTTTGCGACGTCCTGGAGCCGACCACCGGCGAACCCTACAACCGCGATCCGCGCGGCATCGCCAAGAAGGCGGAAGCCCTCGTCAAATCGCAGGGCTACGGCGACACCATCTTCTTCGGCCCCGAAGCCGAGTTCTTCGTGTTCGACGACGTCAAGTACAAGGCCGATCCCTACAACACCGGCTTCAAGCTCGACTCCATCGAACTGCCGACCAACTCCGACACCGACTACGAAGGCGGCAATCTCGGCCACCGCATCGGCATCAAGAAGGGTTACTTCCCGGTGCCGCCGCAGGACTCCGCGCAGGACATGCGCTCTGAAATGTTGGGGGCCATGGCGCGCATGGGCGCCAAGGTCGAAAAGCACCACCACGAAGTCGCGTCCGCGCAGCACGAGCTCGGTCTCAAGTTCGCGCCGATGACCTTCATGGCCGACCACATGCAGATTTATAAATACTGCATCCAGCAGGTCGCGCAGATCTACGGCAAGACCGCGACTTTCATGCCGAAGCCGATCTACGGCGACAATGGCTCGGGCATGCACTGCCACCAGTCGATCTGGAAGGACGGCAAGCCGATGTTCGCCGGCGACAAGTATGCCGGTCTCTCGGACATGTGCCTGTCCTACATCGCCGGCGTCATCAAGCACGCCAAGGCGGTCAACGCCTTCACCAACCCGACGACGAACTCGTACAAGCGTCTGGTGCCGGGCTTCGAAGCGCCGGTGTTGCTCGCCTACTCGGCGCGCAACCGCTCCGCCTCCTGCCGCATTCCGTATACGGAAAGCCCGAAGGCCAAGCGCGTTGAAGTGCGCTTCCCCGATCCGCTGGCCAATCCGTACCTTTGCTTCGCCGCGCTGCTGATGGCCGGCCTCGACGGCGTCAAGAACAAGCTCCATCCCGGCGATGCGATGGACAAGGACCTGTACGATCTGCCGAAGGCCGAACTCAAGCAGATCCCGACCGTCTCGGGCAGCCTGCGTGAAGCGCTCGAGAGCCTCGACAAGGATCGCGACTTCCTCAAGGTCGGCGGCGTGTTCGATGACGACTTCATCGATAGCTACATCGAGCTGAAGATGACGGAAGTCATCCGCTTCGAGCACACCCCGCACCCGGTCGAGTTCGACATGTACTACTCGGCCTGACGGCCGTACGGCTCGCCGAAAACGGCCTCCGAACGCAATACAGGGCGCCTCCTTGCAACGAGGCGCCCCGTACTCTTCATCAAACAGTCCTCGCCATCAGGCAAACGCCGTTGGCGGGGACTTTTTGATTCTGCAGTCTGCCGGGCGCGCTTATCGCCCACAGCGACAGAGAAAAACGTTCGCTTCTCCAACCAAACCGGAATTCATTTCATCTCTTTCATCGTCCGGTTCGTTACGTGCTTTCTTATTTATGCAAGCGCCGTTGACGGAGCGCCGTGCCTGTGGCGATCTCACGGCCGGCAGCGCCGTTTGAATGTGAATTGCCGCCGAATTGCTGCCCCGGTGCAACGAGCCCGAGATGCCACTAAACGCCCAGCGCATGCTCTGTTGTCACGGCTGTAACGCCGTCACCTGCGCTTAAGGGCTTGGGCAGGCCGGCAGGCCCGCCTACCGTTTCACAGCCACGACGCAGACGGTCACATCGCGGGATCCGACCCGCGTTTGCCTGCATTCCAGATTCCGGGAATCCCTAATCACCATGAGCATGACAGCTGATTTATCGGGTAACCTGCTTCGTCCAGCCGCCTTGCACGGACGAGTGTCCGACTTTTCTACAGGTATATCCGCCGTGAACGACACCACCGCGCCGGCAGTGCAGTCGCAACAAGGCGCCCTCGCCGGCGAACTCATCAAATTCGATAACGTTCGCAAGGTCTTTCCAGCGCGCGGCACTGCGACTGAAGTGAGCGCGCTGCATGACGTATCGCTTTCCGTCCGTGCCGGGTCGGTCATGGGTGTCATTGGCCGCAGTGGCGCCGGCAAATCGACATTGATCCGTCTTGTCAACGGCCTCGACAAACCGACAGGCGGCCGCGTTCTGTTCGATGGCGTCGACGTCGGCGGGCTTACCGGTAGAGCGCTACGGCAAACACAGCGCCAGATCGGCATGATCTTCCAGCACTTCAATCTATTGTCGTCGCGCACCGCCTTCGACAATGTCGCATTGCCTCTCGAAATAGCCGGTGCCGATACCGCAACCATCGCCAAACGCGTCAACGCGCTGCTGGACTTGGTGGGCCTAGCCGACAAGCGCGACCGATATCCGAGCGAACTGTCCGGCGGCCAGAAACAGCGCGTCGGCATCGCACGCGCGCTGGCGACCGAACCGAAGGCGCTGCTGTCGGACGAAGCCACGTCGGCACTTGATCCGGAGACCACCCGCTCCATTCTCGATCTGCTCAAGACCGTCAATCGCGAACTCCGGCTTACCATCCTGCTCATCACCCATGAAATGTCGGTCGTACGCGCGATCGCGGATGAAGTCGTTGTGCTGGAAGGCGGCAGTGTCGTCGAACATAGCGACGTCTACGATATCTTCACGCAGCCCAGACATGCCGTAACCCACTCGTTTTTCGCCAATGACGCAGGGCGCCAACTGCCGGAGGACTTGAAAGCTAGGCTGCAGCCGTACGCCGCGCCCGGCGGACAAACCGTTGTCCGCATCGTCTTCCGCACAGCCTCCGCCGACGAGGCGGTGCTGTCGAAGCTGACACGCGTACTCAGCATCGACATCAATATCATCAGCGCCACGGTCGACACGCTGGCCGGCAAACCGTTCGGCTGGATCATCGCCAGCATCGCTAGTTCATCGACGTCGCAAGCCATCGCCTTCTTCGAACGCAACGGCGTCAGCACGGAGGTTCTCGGCCATGTCGCCTGAGATTATTCGTCTCATCTTCAGTTCGACGCTCGACACGCTTTATATGGTCGCGCTTGCCTTGAGTTTCGGCACGATTGTCGGCCTGCCTCTCGGCATTTTCCTGGCGACGGGCGGCGAGGATGAGTTGCTGGCGTTTCCGGCCGGCAAGGCGGTCCTCGGCATCATCGCCAATGCGACGCGGTCGACGCCGTTCATCATTCTCGTCGTCGCCATCATTCCCTTTACGCGGCTCGTCGCCGGCACGTCGATCGGCACCACCGCGGCCGTCGTTCCTTTAACGATCGCAGCGATCCCGTTTATCGCGCGCCTGATCGAAGCCGCGATCCGCGAAGTGGATTTCGGCCTCGTCGAAGCCGCCCGCGCCATGGGCGCCACGCCACTGCAGATCGTGCGCAAGGTCCTCATTCCCGAAGCGCTGCCCGGCATCGTCCTCGGCCTGACGCTGGCGGCCGTCAACCTCATCGGCTTTTCGGCCATCGTCGGCGTCGTCGGCGGCGGTGGCCTCGGCGATCTCGGCATCCGGTACGGCTACCAGCGCTTCATGCCCGACGTCATGGCCATTGTGGTGATCGTCCTGATCGTTCTCGTTCAGGGCGTGCAGTCGTTCGGTGATCGCCTGTCGCGCCGGCTCAACAAACGTCTTCGTCACTCGTCCTGATAATGCAAAGGAGAACCAGCATGCCCTTACGTCTCGTCCTGTCGGCCGCTATCGCGGCGGTCATCGGTGCCGGTGCCGCACAAGCAGAGACCATCAAGATCGGCGTCACGCCAGGCCCGCACGCCCAGGTGCTCGAGGTCGTCAAGCCGATCGCGGCCAAAAAGGGCCTCGACATCCAGATCATCGAATTCTCGGACTACGTTATTCCGAACACCGCACTGGACGCCGGTGAAATCCAGGCCAATTCGTTCCAGCATCAGCCCTATCTGGACAACCAGAAGAAGGATCGCGGCTTCAAGATTGAGAGCGTCGGCGCCACGCTGAACTTCCCGCTCGGCATCTACTCGAAAAAGCACAAGTCGTTCGCCGACGTGCCGGCCGGCGGCACCGTCGCCATCCAGAACGATCCGACCAATGGCGGGCGCTCGCTGCTGCTGCTGCAGGCTAACGGCATCATCAAGGTGAAGCCCGAAGCCGGCCTCAAGCCGAGCGTCGCCGACATCATTGACAATCCGAAGAAGCTGAAGATCATCGAAGTCGAGGCCGCGCAGGCCCCGCGCTCGCTCGACGACGTCGATGCCGCCTCGATCAACACCAACTACGCGACCCAGGCCGGCCTGACGCTCAACGACGCCATCCTCAAGGAGGACGCCAAGGGCCCCTATGTCAACGTCATCGCGGTGCGTTCGGTCGACAAGGACAAGCCTTGGGTGAAGACCCTGCTCGCTTCCTATCACACACCGGAAGTGAAGGCGTTCGTGCAAGAGAAGTTCAAAGGGGCCGTGCTGCCCAGCTGGTAAGCGCTCAACGATTGACGTTCGATACCGCCGTCGGCCGAAAACGGCCGGCGGCGGCAAGATCGCGAGCTGAACGCCCGCAGCAGCGCGCTATTTGTTCAGGCGTCCCCTCCGGGGCGCCTTTTCTTTTTGACGATGCCATCGGCCGCGTTTGCACCGTGGATAAGGAGGCGCGCTGTCATCAAAGCGCAATGGAAGCATGGCTTGTGAAGCCATCACCGCGAGGAGCACTTCCATGAAAAAGCTGATTGCCGCGCTTATCCTGACGGCGGCAACGATGGCGACGCCGGCGCAGGCCGCCGACGTCATTTGCTACAACTGCCCGCCGCAATGGGCCGATTGGGCAACCATGCTCAAGACGATCAAGGCCGATCTCGGCTTCGACATCCCGTTCGACAACAAGAACTCGGGTCAGTCGCTCTCGCAACTCATCGCCGAAAAGAACAACCCGGTGGCCGACATCGTCTACTACGGCGTCAACTTCGGCATGAAAGCGAAGGGCCTCGGTGTCGTGGAGGCCTACAAGCCCGCCGGCTCGGATCAGGTGCCCGCGGAACTGAAGGACGCTGACGGCGCCTGGACGACCATCCATTCCGGCACGCTCGGTCTGTTCGTCAACAAGGCGGCGCTCGGCGGCAAGCCCGTCCCCGCTTGCTGGAAGGACCTCCTCAAGCCCGAATATAAAGGCATGGTCGGCTATCTCGATCCGACGTCGGCGGCAGTCGGTTATGTCGGCGTTGCCGCCGTCAACAGTGCCCTGGGCGGCAACGAAACCAACTTCACGCCGGCGATCGACTTCTTCAAAGGCTTGAAGAAGAATGACGCCATCGTGCCCAAGCAGACGTCTTATGCGCGCGTCGTCTCCGGCGAAATTCCGATTCTGTTCGACTACGATTTCAACGCCTACCGCGCCAAATATACGGAGAAAGGCGACTTCGTTTTCGTCATTCCCTGCGAAGGCACCGTGGTGTTCCCCTATGTCGTCAGCCTGGTGAAAGGCTCGCCGAACCCGGAAAAGGCGAAGAAGGTGCTCGACTTCCTGCTCTCCGATAAGGGTCAGGCGATCTGGACCAACGCCTATCTTCGTCCGGCCCGCCCGATCGAACTGCCGGCAGCCGTCAAGGCTAAGTTCCTGCCCGACAGCGACTATGCCCGCGCCAAAAGCGTGAACTGGGAGAAGATGGAAGCGGCGCAGAAGGGCTTCACCGATCGTTATCTTGCTGAAGTGCAATGACGCAAAGACGGTGCCCCGCCTATAGCGGGGCACCGCTGTCTCAATGACGTCAAAAACCTTTATCCGGCTCTGCCTGATCCCCCTCGCGGCGATCGTCATCGCCTTTTTTCTGCTGCCGATCGCGCGGCTGATTGTAACCGGCGCCAATGGTCCGTCCGGTATTGGCGCCTACGCGGCTATTCTGGTCGAGCCGCGCTATCGCGCGACGCTGATCAACACTGTTCTGCTGGCGTCGGCGACAACCGCGGCGGCTTTGCTCGTCTCGACCATTGCCGCGTTGTTTCTCCAGCGCCACAGCTTTCCCGGCCGCTCGCTGCTCATCGCGCTGTTGACGTTTCCGTTGGCGCTGCCGGGCGTCGTCATTGGCTTCCTGATCATTCTGCTGGCCGGGCGGCAGGGGTTGATCGGCGAGGTCACGGCCTACGCCTTTGGCGAGAAATGGGTGTTTGCCTATTCCATGCAGGGGCTGTTTCTCGGCTATCTCTACTTCTCGATCCCGCGCGTCATTCTCACAGTCATGGCCGCGGTGGAAAAGCTCGATCCCGCACTTGAGGAAGCCGCACGCACGCTGGGCGCCTCGTCATGGGCCGTACATCGCGACGTTATCCTGCCGGCCTTGATGCCCACTTTCATCGCGTCGGGCGCGATCGCCTTTGCTACGGCCATGGGCGCCTTTGGGACCGCGTTCACGCTGGCAACCAATGTGAACGTGCTGCCGATGCTGATTTATACCGAGTTCACGCTGTCAGCGAACATCGCGATGGCGGCGGCGCTATCAGTGGGACTGGGACTCGTGACATGGGCCGCGCTGGCGCTCGCGCGCTCCGCCGGCGGCACTGTTGCGGCCGCGGGTTAGCACATGGCCATGACGCCGAGCCGCCTTCGAACCTTCGTCCAACGGCCGCATGTGCTGCGGGCACGGCTGCTGTTTTCCGCACAACTGGCGTTCACGATGCTGCTGGCCGCCTTCCTGATTGTTCCGGCGGCGCTGTCAATGCTCGCTGGCATCACCGAGAACTATTTTATTGGCGTGCGCTCCGGTCTCACATTGCGATGGCTGTGGCAGGTCTGGGAGCTGTATGCCGATACAATCTTGCGATCCTTCATCGTCGCTATCGCCACACTGATCGTAACCATCGTCATCGGGCTGCCGGCCGCCTATGCGCTGCACCGGCGCGGCGACCGCATGGCCCGGGCGATCGAGGAGATCATCACTTTGCCGCTCGCCATTCCGGGGCTGGCCATCGCGCTCGCCTTGCTGCTCAGCTATGGCGGGTTCAGCGACTTCCGGCGCTCATGGCTGTTCATCCTTGTCGGCCATGTCATCTTCACGCTGCCCTTCATGGTCCGGTCGATCATGGCTGTCCTCGCCTCGGTCAATGTCAATCTGCTCGACGAAGGAGCGGCCTCGCTCGGCGCGTCGCCCTGGCAGCGCTTTCGTGACGTCATCGTCCCGAATGTGAAGCCCGGCCTGCTCGCCGGCTCGCTGATGGTGGTAACGCTGTCGCTCGGCGAATTCAATCTCACCTGGATGCTGCACACGCCGCTGACCAAGACGCTGCCCGTCGGCCTCGCCGACAGCTACGCCTCGATGCGGCTTGAAGTGGCATCCGCCTACACCTTGGTCTTTTTCGTGATGATCATCCCCCTGCTCGTCGCCATGCAGTTCATGGCCGCGCGCGGCGGCCTCGCAGGGAGCAGCCGATGACGGCACATGGGGTTGCCATTCATCTTGAGAACTGCGGCAAGACTTTTGCTAACGGCGCCCGCGCGCTCGAGCCTACGACGCTTCATATCGAGCGCGGCGAGACGGTTGTCTTCCTGGGCCCGTCCGGCTGCGGCAAGACGACGATGCTGCGCATCATCGCCGGCCTCGAGACGCCGGACGCCGGCGGCCGCGTACGCTTTGGCGACGAAGACGTCACCGATACGCCCATCGAACGGCGCAATGTCGGCATGGTGTTCCAGTCCTATGCGCTGTTCCCGAACATGAACGTGGCCGAAAACATCGGTTACGGATTGAAAATCCGCGGTGTCGGCGCCGTCGAGCGGGCAAAGCGCGTCGCAGAATTGGTCAAACTGACTCACATTGAAGGCCTTGAAGGCCGCTCGATCGATCAGCTATCGGGCGGCCAGCGTCAGCGTGTGGCGCTGGCGCGTGCCGTCGCGGCGCGCCCCCGCGTGTTGCTGCTCGACGAACCGCTGACCGCTCTGGACGCGCTGTTGCGCGAGCGGCTGCGCGGTGAGCTCAACAGCCTGCTGCGCGAACTGGGCATCACGTCGGTCTACGTCACACACGATCAGGCCGAAGCCATGACGCTGGGTGACCGCATCGTCGTCATGAGCAAGGGTGCCATCGCCCAGATCGGAACGCCGCGCGATATCTACCTCACGCCGGCAAACCGCTATGTGGCGGAATTCGTCGGCGCGGCCAATGTTGTCGAGGCCGCGTGCCGCGACGGCGGCCTGATCCTGCCGGGCGGCATCTTGCCCATCGCAGGCGCCACACCGGGACCAGCCATTGCGATGATCAGACCAGAGTCATGGTCGATTGTTCCGGCGGACGCTGCCACGCTGACCGGTCGCGTCGAAACCGTAATCTTCGTCGGCGATCGCCAACGGGTGAGCATCGCCGGCGCGGCCGCCAAGCCGATCCTGGTCGATGCGCCGAACGGACTCATCATCGCGCCGGGCGACGTTGTCGGCTTGACGGCGCCTCCGGACGCGATCCGCATCCTGCCTGGAAGCCCGTCATGACATCGCCGATCCTTATCGCTCAAATCTCCGACCTGCATATCAAAATCCCCGGCGCGCTGGCTTACGGCAAGGTGGATACCCCAGCGGCTTTGGCGCGTTGCATTGAGACGCTGAACGGTCTGTCGCCACGTCCCGATCTCGTCGTTATATCCGGCGACCTTGCCGATACGCCGACGGACGAGGAATACGCGCACCTCAACGCCCTGCTGGCGCGGCTGACGCTTCCCTTCGTTGTCGTTCCGGGCAATCACGATGACCGGACGCTTATGCGCCGCGCCCTGGCCGGCCAAAGTTTCGCCTCGGCGACTGGCCCGCTCAACACGCTGCGGGCCGTCGGTGACGTCGATATCCTCGCCGCGGATTCAAGCGTTCCCGGCCAGCCTCATGGTCTTCTGGACGACGATACCATGTCCTGGCTCGATGACACGCTGCAGGCATCTGATACGCGGCCGGCGATGTTGTTTCTGCACCATCCGCCATTCCTGACCGGGATCGGCCATATGGATGTGCAAAACCTCCGGAACGCCGACCGGCTCGCGGTGCTGCTCGACCGTCATCCGCGCGTGCGCCTGATTGCCGCCGGCCATGTGCATCGCGCCACGCTCACGACTTTCGCAGGCCGTCAGGCCACGATCTGCCCGGCCCCCAACCACGCCGTGGCGCTGGATCTCGACGCGCACTGGCCGCCGGCCTTCGTGATCGAACCGCCGGCCTTTCATCTGCATGTCTGGTCGGCGGGCAGCGGCTTCGGCACCATCGTGACGCACACTGTACCCATCGGCCAATTTGACGGGCCGCATCCCTTCTTCGGCGCCGACGGAAAGTTGCTCTAACACGCCCCGGCAGCCCCCCGTTGCCCGGTCCGGCCGTTGTCACCGACGGGTCATTTCTGCTCTTTAGACTGCCTCGAAATGATCGGTGGCAGAGCCGGGAGACGGATATGAGCGACACGATGCAGACGCGCGCGCAGGCCTTCGAAGATGCGGAAAATGCAGGCAGTAACCCGAGCGACAACGCCAGCATTGGCGATCTCATCGCCGCGCGTTACCATCGCCGCGACATCCTCAAGGGCGCGCTCGGCGTCGCCGCCATCGCCGCGACCGTCAGCCCGCTCGCGCTCGCCGCGTCGCAGAAGGCGCATGCCGCCGTTACCGGCTTCAAGTTCGACGAAGTCGCAGCCGGTGTCGATGAACGTCACCACGTTGCCGCGGGCTACGATGCCGACATTCTGATCCGCTGGGGCGATGCCGTCACGCCCGGTGCGCCGGCCTTCGATCCAGCGCAGCAGAGCGCCTCGGCGCAGAAGCAGCAGTTCGGCTACAACAACGATTACATCGGCTATCTGCCGATGCCCGGCGCCGCCAATCCGTCGGCGCACGGCCTCCTCGTCGTCAATCACGAATACACCAACGAGGAGCTGATGTTCTCCGGCATCGGCGAGCAGGACACCAAGGAAGCCGCCTTCGCCAAGATGACGAAGGACCTCGTCGACATCGAGAAAGCCGCGCATGGTGGCGCGGTAATCGAGATCAGGCGTGATAACGGCAAATGGTCGGTGGTGCCGAATTCGAAATATGCCCGCCGCATCGACGCCGACACCGTCATGGAAATCACAGGCCCCGCGGCGGGCAGCGAGCGGCTGAAAACCAAGGCGGATCCGAGCGGCCGCCGCGTGCTCGGCATGTTGAACAACTGCGCCGGCGGCGTTACGCCCTGGGGCACATGGCTATCCTGCGAAGAGAACTTCAACGGCTATTTCTGGGGCAAGCTCGCCGACAACGATCCGCAGGCCACCGCTTTCAAGCGCTACGGCGTGCCCAGCAATTGGTATGCCTGGGGCAAGTTCGAGGACCGCTTCGACGTCAACAAGGAGCCCAACGAAGCCAACCGTTTCGGCTGGGTGGTGGAGATCGATCCGTTCGATCCCAATTCGACGCCGAAGAAGCGCACCGCGATGGGCCGCTTCAAGCATGAAGGCGCTGCCGGCATTCTCAACAAGGACAACCGCTATGTCGTCTATCAGGGCGACGACGAGCGTTTCGACTATGTCTACAAGTTCGTCACCGCAGGCCGCTTCGATCCGGCCAATGCCGCCGCCAATCGCGATCTGCTCGATGCCGGCACCCTATTTGTCGCGAAATACAATGCCGACGGCAGCGGCGAGTGGATGCCGCTCACGTTTGGCCAGGGCCCTCTTACCGCTGCGAACGGTTTCAAGGATCAGGCCGACGTTCTGATCGAAACGCGCCGCGCCTCCGACCTGCTCGGCGCCACCAAGATGGACCGGCCCGAGGATGCCGAAGTCAATCCGGTGACGCAGAAGGTCTACGTCATGCTGACCAACAACACGCGGCGTAAGCCCGATCAGGTCGACGCTGCCAATCCGCGGGCCGACAACAAGTTCGGTCACGTCATTGAAATGACGCCGGTCGACGGCGATCACGCCGCAACGAAATTCACCTGGGAGATATTGCTCAAGTGTGGCGATCCGTCGGTCGCCGAAGTCGGCGCCACGTTTTCCTCCGCCACCACCAAAGACGGCTGGTTCGGCATGCCGGACAACTGCGCGGTCGACGCCGACGGTAGGCTTTGGATCTCGACGGACGGCAATTCCGACAAGGCGACCGGCCGTGCCGACGGCCTGTGGGCAATCGAAACCGCAGGTGAAGCCCGCGCGACCTCGAAACTGTTCTTCCGCTGCCCAGCCGGCGCCGAGATGTGCGGGCCGATGTTCACGCCCGATGTCGAGACCTTGTTCCTCGCCGTTCAGCACCCTGGTGACGACGGGCCACAGTGGAAAGCTTTCGGCCGCGCCTCGACCTTCGACGATCCCTCGACGCGCTGGCCGGACTTCAAGCCCGGCATGCCACCTCGCCCGTCGGTGGTGGTGATCACGCGCACCGGCGGCGGCAAGATCGCGAGCTGAACGCCCCCGGCGTCCAGCCGACGGTGCCGCACGGATTTGTCCAAAGATCGCATTGACCTCCTCCCCCAAAATCGGACACTCACGAGCGATCCAATCCCGGTCCCCCTGCTCGTCGCAGGCGGCCTCAACACGAGCGCTCCGTGCCCCAAAACCTCAGCGAGGTCGTCACCGAAATCGCCGACGAAATGAAACAGCGTCCCGACCGCGGCGAGGTGGCGCATTACATTCCCGAACTTGCCAATGTCGATCCGCAGCATTTCGGCATCGCCGTGGTCGGCGTCGACGGGACGGTGGCGACCGGCGGTGATTTCGACCTGCCGTTTTCGATCCAGAGCGTGTCGAAGGTGTTCACGCTGACATTGGCGCTCGGCAAGGTCGGCGACCGACTGTGGAGCCGCGTCGGCCGCGAGCCCTCAGGCAGCGCCTTCAACTCGATCGTGCAGCTCGAATACGAGAAGGGAATCCCGCGCAATCCCTTCATCAATCCCGGCGCCATTGCCGTGACCGATCTGATCCTGTCGGGTCATCAGCCCCGCGAGGCGCTCGGCGAAATCCTGCGTTTCATCAGGTTTCTCGCCGATGACCCGGCGATCGTTATCGACGAGAAGGTTGCCGCCTCCGAGCAGCGCACCGGTTTCCGCAACGCCGCGCTGGCCAATTACATGAAGTCCTTCGGCGTGCTCGACAACGCCGTCGAGATGACGCTCGGCGTCTATTTCCACCAATGCGCCATTGCGATGTCGTGCCTCCAGCTCGCCAAAGCCGGGCTGTTTCTGGCGATGTCCGGGCGCAATCCGATCACCGGCCATCAGGTCATCCAGGCCGAGCGGGCACGGCGCATCAACGCCGTGATGATGACCTGCGGGCACTACGATGGCTCGGGGGAATTCGCCTACCGCGTCGGCCTGCCCGGCAAGAGCGGCGTCGGCGGCGGCATTCTGTGCATCGCGCCGGGCAAGGCCTCGATCGCGGTCTGGGCGCCGGGGCTCGATGCCGCCGGCAACTCACATCTAGGCCGCGTGGCGCTGGAAGCGCTCACCAAACGCATGGGCTGGTCGATCTTCGGCGCTTAGTGCCGAAGCCGTCGGTCAGTTCTTGCGCGGCTTGTCGGCCGCCTCGCGGATGGCCTCGTCGTGATACCAGCTGCTGCCGTAGCTGATGGTCGGCATATCGGCGAAACGGGCCATTTCGGGTGAGCGGCGGGGCGCCAGACCGGCGCGGCCACCCACGGGAAACTGGTAGATCCTCGCCGTCTCGCGCGGAGCGTTCGTAGGCATTGTGTGGTCTCTCCTCTGATCAAGCGCTTCCCGGCGCCACGCTCAGATCGGTTGTTCTGGGAACAACGCAACAACTCACATAGGGTTCTATATCAGAAATTGGATTCCCTTTGGGCACCTTGCCCTCAAAAAATCAGCATTTGCTCAATATTTGCGCACATGAGAGCATGCCCTCCGGCAAGGCACAATGCTGACGGAACAACGCTTTTTCCCATTTCGGTTGCCGCATCTTTGTTCTTCTGCACTGCAACCGCCTAAGAAATCGGCTGATTTTGACCGAGCCCCGCGCCCTATAAACGCCGGTGGGGACAAGGTCCTCGCCCGGGCCGCCTCCGGGACCAGTTGGCACAGAAAATGCTAATTAGAAGGCGGTCGTTGAGGCCGGGTATGCCTTGACCGGCTCCGTCCGCCGTCCCACGGCGGAGGTTCTTGAAACGAGGCTCCTCACACTTACGGCGCCGCCGGCGCCATCAGAATGAGAGATACGCAATGACAAAGTACAAGCTCGAGTACATCTGGCTCGATGGCTACACGCCGGTCCCGAACCTGCGTGGCAAGACACAGATCAAAGAATTTTCTTCGTTCCCGACGCTGGCCGAGCTGCCGCTCTGGGGCTTCGACGGCTCCTCAACGATGCAGGCCGAAGGCCACTCGTCGGATTGCGTGCTCAAGCCGGTTGCGGTGTTCCCCGATGGCGCCCGCAAAAACGGCGTGCTGGTGATGTGCGAAGTGATGATGCCGGATGGCGTGACGCCGCATGTCTCGAACAAGCGCGCCACCATCCTCGACGACCCCGGCGCCTGGTTCGGCTTCGAGCAGGAATACTTCTTCTACAAGGACGGCCGTCCGCTCGGCTTCCCGGAGCATGGCTATCCCGCGCCGCAGGGCCCCTATTACACCGGCGTCGGCTACTCGAATGTCGGTTCGGTCGCCCGCAAGATCGTCGAGGAGCACCTTGAGCTGTGCCTCGAGGCCGGCATCAACCACGAAGGCATCAACGCCGAAGTGGCCAAGGGCCAGTGGGAATTCCAGATCTTCGGCAAGGGTTCCAAGACCGCGGCCGACCAGATGTGGGTCGCCCGCTACCTGATGATGCGCCTTTGCGAATCCTACGGCATCGACATCGAATGGCACTGCAAGCCGCTCGGCGACACCGACTGGAACGGCTCGGGCATGCACGCCAACTTCTCGACCGAGTACATGCGTACGGTCGGCGGCAAGGCTTATTTCGAAGCCATGATGAAGGCCTTCGAAAAGAACTGGAAAGAGCACATCGACGTTTACGGCCCGGACAACGACAAGCGTCTGACCGGCAAGCACGAGACCGCGCCGTGGAACAAGTTCTCCTATGGCGTGGCCGACCGCGGCGCTTCGATCCGCGTGCCGCACTCCTTCGTGAAGGGCGACCTCTACCGCGGTTACCTCGAAGACCGCCGCCCGAACTCGCAAGGGGACCCCTACCAGATCGCTTCGCAGATCCTGAAGACCATCTCGGAAGTGCCGGTCTCCAAGTCCGCGGCGGCCTAAGCCTTCCAGCGTTTCCTCCCAAGGAAGCACTCCGGGCGTCCCCTCTCTGGGGGCGCCCTTTTTTATTGGCAAAGGGCCCGGATACGGACGCTGGCAACGGCGCGCTGGCGCCGCTAGATAGGCGGCATGAGCCAGCCGACGAAGCCTGCCAAAGCTGCCCCCAAGCCCGCCGCCACCGAAAGCGACTGGACCAAGCTCTGGCCGAGCGCCGCGCCTAGAAAGTCTGAGCCGCTCCTCAAGGCGCTGCACATTCTGACCCGCGACAGCGCCCTGAACGCGGATTCGCGGCGCAAGCTCACCCAGGTCCTGCACCTCACCCAGCTTCTCAAGCCGGCCATCGAGACGATGCTGAAGGAGAGCGACGATCCGATCCTCGCCGATCTCGGCGCCGGCAAGTCCTATCTCGGCTTCATCCTCTATGACCTCCTCATCGGTCCAGCCGGCAAGGGCCGCGTCATCGGCGTCGAGACCCGGGAAAAGCTGGTCGAGACCTCACGACAGCTTGCCACGCAATCGGGCTTCGGCCGTCTGGATTTCATCACCGCGCCGATTGCCGAAGCCAACCTGCCCGGTGGAAAAGCCGACATGGTCACGGCGCTGCATGCCTGCGACACCGCAACCGACGACGCCATTCGTTTCGCGCTGCGCCACGAAGCCAAATGGGTGGCGCTGGTGCCGTGCTGTCAGGCCGAAGTGGCGCGGCTGCTCGACGGCCACCCAGGACCGATGCGCCAGTTGTGGCGACATCCGATCCAGCGCCGCGAGTTCGGCGCGCACCTCACCAATGTCATTCGCGGTCTGGTGCTCGAGGCGCACGGCTACAAGGTGCGCGTCACCGAATTCACCGGGCTCGAGCACACCATGAAGAACGAACTGATCCTCGCCGAGCGGCATCAGCTCTCGAATGCGCAGGCGCGCGGCGAGCTCAATCGCCTGATCGACCAGATCGGCGTAAAGCCCGCTTTGCTCGATGTGATGGCGGCGTGATGACGGCGACTGGTGTCTACGGCTCGCCGCCGGCCGACCTTGCCGAGGTCGCGCACGACGCCATCCAGTTTTCGCCGCTGATGCCCGGCGCCGCGTCGCTGGACCGGCTGCCGGAAGGCTCGCTCGAGGCGATGACCCTGCTCGCTCCACCGGGCACCATCGAGCGCCGCTATGCGTTGGCGCTGGCGCTACGCGCGCTCAAGAATAGCGCGCCGCTGACCGCGCTGGCGCCGAACGATCGGGGCGGCACGCGGCTACGCAAGGAGCTCGCAGCATTCGGGCTCGACGTTCAGGAAACGTCAAAACGTCATCACCGCATTGTCACCGCGACAAAGGCGGCCGGCATTGACGGCGTCATCGCCCAGGTCATCGCCGATGGCGGGCCGCGCTTCGACGACGAGATCGCGCTCTGGACCCAGCCGGGCGTGTTCAGTTGGGACCGGCTCGATCCCGGCACTCACATGCTGATCGAGCACCTGCCGGCGCTGACCGGCCGCGGCGCCGATTTCGGCTGCGGCATCGGCATTCTGGCGCGCGCGGTGCTGGCGTCCGATGCGGTGACCGAGCTGACCTTGGTCGATATCGACCGCCGCGCCATCGAATGCGCCGAACACAATCTCGACACGCCGCGCGCCAAATTTCTCTGGGCCGATTTGCGCGATCCGCATCCCGATCTCGCCAATCTCGACTTCGTCGTGATGAATGCGCCGTTCCACGACGCCGGCCAGGAAGACAAAGGGCTGGCGCAGGCTTTCGTCAAACGCGCGCATGAGAGCCTGCGCAAGGGCGGCGTCTGCGTTATGGTGGCGAACCGCCACCTCCCCTATGAGGCCGTGTTGAAATCGCTGTTCAAGGCGGTGACGCCGGTGATCGAGGACGGCGGCTACAAGATCTACGAGGCGCGCAAATGACCAAGCCGCCGGCAACATTGCGGCTCGACCGCCTCTTGTCCAATCTCGGTTACGGCTCGCGCCGCGAGGTGCAGGACCTGATCGAGGCCGGCTATGTCCTGCTCGATGGCGAAGCCGTCATCGACGCCGATGAGAAGATTGCGGTCACGCCTGATCTGCCGTCGCGCATGACCGTCGAGGGCGAGCCGCTCGATCCGCCGCCGGGCCTCGTGCTGATGATGAACAAGCCCGTGGGCGTCACCTGCTCGCACAAGGAACAAGGCCCGCTGGTCTACAGCCTGCTGCCCGAGCGCTGGCGCGCGCGCAATCCCGCGATCTCCACCGTCGGCCGTCTCGACAAGGAAACGTCCGGCCTGTTGCTGCTGACCGATGACGGCGTGCTGCTGCACCGGATCATCTCGCCCAAAGCCAATGTCGCCAAACGCTACGACGTCACGCTCGACCGGCCGCTCCGCGGCGACGAAAAGGCGCTGTTCGCGGCCGGCACCTTGATGCTCGAAGGCGAAGAGAAACCGCTATTGCCGGCGGTGTTCGAAGCGGCGTCCGACAAGCGCGCCCTCGTCACCATCACTGAAGGTCGTTATCATCAGGTGCGGCGTATGTTCGCGGCGATCGGCAATCACGTCGTCGCCTTGCGGCGCGACCGCGTCGGTGCGCTGGCCCTGCCCGACGATCTCGCGCCCGGCGCATACCGAATCCTCAGCGAAGCAGAATTGATGCAGGTGTTCTCGTAGCCCGGGTGCGCTGCCCCGGCTTTCGCTGCGCTCAGCGGAGCTACAGAAGCTGAAGCGTGAAGAAAATCACCGCAAGTCCCGCGGCAATCCCGGCCGCGGCGGTCAGCATCTGCCGGCGCTGGCGCTTGGGCCCGTAGAGTCCCGCGGCGCGGCGCTCGGCAATCAGGGCCGCATCATATTCGGCCGAGGTCGAATACTCGCATCCCCAGGCAGAACCGGCGTGCTGCGCGCGCAGCTCGAGGGACAGCGGGGTCTCGGCGGCCGGACCGTGGTGCAGGATGCGATGGGACAGACTCGACATAGAGTCATGGTAGCGCCCGCAGGGTTAACGAATTTTTACCCTGACGGCGCGGCCTACCCCGCCGCAGCGGGCGCAGCTTTGGGACGACGGCCGGCCCATTTGCTCTTGACCGCCTCTGGCCTGGCGCGCGCCGCCCAGCGGGCACGCGCAGGCTCGCTGCCCGGCTCTTCATCGGCGCAGATGTAGCGATTGCGGCCGCCGTTCTTGGCCCGGTACAGCGCCTCGTCGGCGCGCAGCAGCAGCGAGTCGAGGGTCGTCTCGGCCTTGTAGGTGGTCGCCAGCCCGGTGCTGACCGTCGCGCCAATGGCGATGTTGTCGATCGTCACGCCGGCGGCCTGGAAGTTCACGCGCAGGCGTTCGGCAACGATGCAGGCGTCTTCCGCCGCTTCCGGCACCATGGCGACGAATTCCTCGCCGCCGAGCCGGCCGACGACATCGGTGGCGCGCGTCGATTCCTGCAACACTTTGGCGAAGACCTTGAGCGCGCTGTCGCCAACCGCATGGCCGAAGCGGTCATTGATCGACTTGAACCGGTCGAGATCGAACATCAGCAGTGTCACCGGCTCGCCGCGCGAGCTCTGGCTTGCATGCATCGACGTCGCCGCCTCCAGAAAGGCACCGCGATTGAGGAGCCCGGTCAGATGATCGGTGGTGGCGATCTTGCGGTAGAAATGGACGTGGCGGTCTTTCACCATCAGCAGCACGATGAAGGCCGTGCCGACGGTATAGATCAGGGCTTCGACCGCAAACACGGCCTGCCAGCGCGTCGCGAAAGCGTCCGGAAAGAAATAGCGCAGCGCCAATGGCAATAGAAAGATGCTGGCATGCAGAAGCGGCACCGCGATCGTCGCCGTGCGTGAGTACAGCGAGCGGCGGCGCTCGCGCGACAATTCGAACGCCATGCCGAACGTGTAGATGGCGACGATGAGGACGCCGAACGCCACCCGCTGCGGGCTGCCGTCTTCCATGTCGTGCAGCGGGCTGCTCAGAACCCAGGCGATAGCGCCCGCGAAGGACACCAGCGGCCACATCCGGCGGCCATAGAACAGGCGCAAGCCGTTCCAGAACATGCCGCAGGCCACGAAGATCATGGCCTCGGCCAGGACCGACGGCACCTTGATGAATTGATCCGGTGCGCCCCACAGCATGATTGCGGCGGCGCCGATCAGATAGGCCGACCCCCACCAGGCCAGCGCGCCGATGTCGCGCTGCTTGACCCAGTTGGCGATGAGGAACACCCCGAGAAAAACCGCCAGGCAGACCGTGGCGAAGATGAGTGTCGGAAAATCGAGAACGACCGTGTGGTGCATGATCTCAAATGTCGTGGCTAACGTGCGTTCATGCCTTCAGCGTGAACGGACGATAACGTTTGAGATGATGCGAAAGATTTGACGTCGCTGCCGCGCTTTGAGGCAACAACGGTTCGAATTGTCGTCAAATGAATCGAAAGCCGCGCCGGCGGCGGGCAAAAGCCGCCTTAAGCGGTCGCCGGCATCTGGCGCCAGGTGCGCCGCTCGCCGCTCTCGGCCGGCATCACGCTGACGCCGTCCGCCGCACCCGCCACGCGATTCCGGCCCTTGGCCTTGGCACGATAAAGGGCGCGGTCGGCAGCTGCCATCAGTGCCTCGAGCGTCTTGGTCGTGTCGTTCTCGATTGCCACACCGACACTGACTGTCGGCACGATCTCGGCCGCCTGCCCGGCTGCGGCGAATGCCAGACGCACCTGTTCGCCAATGGCAAGGGCTTCGCCGAGACCCGCAACGCGCATCACGGCACCGAACTCCTCGCCGCCGATGCGGCCGAACAAGGCCTCCGGGCCCAGCGCGCGGGTCGCCGCCGCGGCAAAGCTCACGAGCACCGCGTCGCCGGCAGCGTGACCGAGCCGGTCGTTGATGGCCTTGAAGTGATCGAGGTCGAACAGCATCACGGCCAGGGCGACACCGTCAGCCCGCGGCTGCGCGGCCAGCCGCTCGGCGCCGGTGAGGAAGGCGCGGCGGTTGGACACGCCGGTCAGAGGATCGACCATCGAGGCAGTCAGGTGGCGCAGCTCGGTGCGTTCCTTGGTCATGTTGAGCAGCAGAAAAGCCACGACCACCGAAAACAACAGCGTGGCGAAGGACAACAACGGATAGAGCGCGCTGGCCGTGAATTGATATTCACCGGCCGGCTGCGGCACCAACAGCGTGACCGGCACGCGCATGAGCATCACGGCGCCGTACACAAACAGGGTGATGGCCGCCGGCCACCGCGACAGCAGCGGCTCGGAGCGGCCACGCCAGACCTCGTAGGCAGCGGCTAAAGCGATGAGCGCCGACAGGATCGACACCGTCACGGTTCGCAAATTGATGTCGAAGCGGATGTCGGGAACGGCGCAGGCCGCGAGCCAGAGCAGCGGCGCCACGGCGACCATTGCCACGCGCGCCGGACGGCCGTCGAACTGGCGCGCGCCAACCCAGACCAGCCCGATACCGACCAGCACCACCACATTCGCGAACTGGATTGACAGCCAATCGGGCACCATACCGCGCATGGCGACCAGCGCCACGCCGAGCGCGCACAGCACGAAGGCCCCGCCCCACGTCATGAGAGCGCGCACCGCGCGGTTCTGCAATCCCGCAAAGACGAGCAAAGCGCCAAGCAGCGCCGTGACGAAGACCGTCACAATCGCCAAAGTCGGAATATCCAGCCGCATCGAATCCACCACATCTAGTCAGTGCTGAATTTAGGCGTTCGACGGTATTAACCCAGTTACCGACCACCACTTTTGTGCGCGGCAGGATTGCCGATGTGTAAATGCCACCACAGGAATACGGGGCGATGTCGAACACTTTGGTCACAAAAAAAAGAGCGCGCCGAAGCGCGCTCTTTGAAATTGTTCGATTGCGCTTTGTTTAGCGCTTCGAGAACTGGAACGAACGACGGGCCTTGGCCTTGCCGTACTTCTTGCGCTCGACCACGCGGCTGTCGCGGGTTAGGAACCCACCGCGCTTAAGGATCGAGCGGAGATCCGGTTCGAAGTAGGTCAGCGCCTTGGCGATACCGTGACGCACGGCACCGGCCTGGCCCGACAGACCGCCACCCGACACGGTGCAGACCACGTCGAACTGAGTCGCGCGGTTGGCGGCGACCAGCGGCTGGTTGATCATCATGCGCAGCACCGGACGGGCGAAGAACACTTCGATCGTGCGGGTGTTGACGGTGATCTTGCCGGAACCCGGCTTGATCCAGACGCGGGCGACGGCGTTCTTGCGCTTGCCGGTGGCATAGGCGCGGCCCTGCTTGTCGACCTTCTTCTCATAACGAGGAGCGTCGGGCGCGGCGGCCTTGAGCTGCGACAGGCCTTCCATTGACTGTACGGTCTCGGCCACGATCAGGCACTCCTCACGTTCTTGCGGTTCATCGCGGCAACATCGAGCGTTTCCGGCTTCTGCGCCTCATGCGGATGTTCGGCGCCCGGATAGACGCGGAGATTGCCGAACTGCACGCGACCCAGCGGCCCGCGCGGCAGCATGCGCTGCACGGCCTTCTCGACGACGCGCTCGGGGAACTTGCCGTCCATGATCTGCTTGGCCGTGCGTTCCTTGATGCCGCCGATGTAACCGGTGTGGTGGTGATAGACCTTCTGCTCGCGCTTGCGGCCGGTGAACACGGCCTTCGACGCGTTGATGACGATGATGTTGTCGCCGTCATCGATATGGGGGGTGTAGCTGGCCTTGTGCTTGCCGCGCAGGCGCAGGGCAACGATCGTCGCGAGACGGCCGATGACGAGCCCGGAGGCGTCGATCAACAGCCACTTCTTCTCGACGTCGGCGCTTTTGACCGACTGGGTGGTCTTCATGACAAATCCCGAAGAGTGAAAAATCCAAGGAAAAAGGCGCGGAATGAACCGCGCCAGCTTGGGCAGGTGTGTAGACGAGCGGCCTGCGACCGTCAACGCCTCGGCTCGATTATTTTTGTCGTATTTTCAATAGCTTATGAGATTGGTATTTTGGCACCATCAGCTAATCACTTCTGGACCGGCAGCGAATAGGTCGAGGTGACATGGGCCACCGGCTCAGATTCGCCATCCGAATAGAGGGTGACCTCCCCCACCGCCAGCCGTTTGCCGACCTTCATCAGCCGCGCCTCGGCGATCAGGTCGGCCGCCGCCGGCTTGCGCAGGAAGTTGATGTTGAGATTGGTCGTCACCGCCAGCGGCTGCGGCCCGGCAGCGGAAAACACCGCGACATACATGGCGAAATCGGCCAGTTCCATCATCGTCGGCCCGGACACCGTGCCGCCGGGGCGCAGATGGTCCTCGTGAAAGGCCTTGCGGATACGGACGTCGCCGTAGTTGGCGCGCTCGATGGTCAGCCCGCAACCCGGATAGAAGGCCTGCGGAAACTCCTTCTCCAGCAGCGCGCCGATCGCCTCAATGGTCATTACGGATGAGCGCACGTCCCTGCCCCTTCACGTCTGTCAGTTAGGGCACCGTTCTAGTGGGGCTGCGACCCGCTCTCAAGCGCCGCCACCCGATCCCTATCTTCAGGACGGCTCCGCCGTCTTTGCACGCCGCCCTGCGCACGACTATGTTTCGACCGTAACCGGAAACTGCAAACGCATGAACATCGAAACCGCCCGCGACATCGACAAGACCGTGCTGCTGATCGAGCGCGATGGCCCCGTTGCGATCCTCACGCTCAACCGGCCGCAGGCCCGCAACTCGTTATCCGAAGCGCTGCTGATCGCTCTGTCGGAAGCCTGGACGGCGATGGCCGCCGACACCTCGATCCGCGCCGTGGTGCTGACCGCCAACGGTCCCGCTTTCTGCGCCGGCCATGATCTGAAAGAACTCACGGCCCGCCGCAGCGACGCGGACGGCGGCCGCGCCTATTTCCACCAGATCATGACGATCTGCAGCGGCATGATGCAGCAGATCGTCAACCTGCCGAAGCCGGTGATTGCCGCCGTGCAGGGTGTCGCCACCGCGGCCGGCTGCCAGCTGGTGGCGAGCTGCGATCTCGCTATTGCTTCAGAGGCGGCGAAATTCGCTACCCCCGGCGTTGATATCGGCCTGTTCTGCTCGACACCGATGGTCGCCCTCTCCCGCAATGTGCCACGCAAGCAGGCTATGGAAATGCTGCTCACCGGTGACATGGTGCCGGCGCAGCGCGCCGCTGACATCGGCCTCGTCAACCGCATGGTGCCGGCGGGCCAGGAGCGCGCCGAGGCCATTGCGCTCGCCAAGCAGATCGCGGCGAAATCGGCCTACACGCTGAAGGTCGGCAAGGAAGCTTTCTACCGCCAGGCCGAGATGAGTCTCGCAGCGGCGTATTCTTATGCTTCGGAAGTGATGACCGAAAACATGATGGCACGCGACGCCGAAGAAGGCATCTGCGCGTTCATCGAGAAACGTCCGCCGACCTGGGAAGACAAATAGCTTTTAAAGTCGCGACCAAGAACACTTCATCCTCGAACGGGAGAACTGCCGATGATCCGCATTGCCCTTGCCGCTTTCGTTGCCGTTGCCGCCGTATCCGCCGCGTCGGCGCAGGAGTTCAGCGCCGAGCAGCGCGCCGCTTGCAAGTCCGACTACGACCAGTTCTGCAAGGGCACCATGCCGGGTGGCGGCCGTGTGCTCGCCTGTCTGTCCAAGAACAACGACAAGCTGTCGGCGGCCTGCAAGAAGGTCGTGGCTGACGCGAAGAAGTAACCGCCGTTCACGGCGGCTTGATCCGGGCCACCCTTTGCGTCGCCGCCCGTCGTGCCTAATTATGGCACCCTTGCGCGACCAAAGGGCGGCCTTTCCATGAACAATGCCTCCATCGTTTTCACCCCGGCGGCGCAACAGGCGCAGGCCGAGCGCGGTTCGGCACGGGCCTATGCGCAGCGCGTCGCCGAGGGCTTTCCCGACACGGTGACGCCGGAGCTGGCCGCTTTCATCGCCGAGCAGGACACCGCCTTCCTGGCCACCGCGACCAAGGAGGGCGCACCTTACATTCAGCATCGCGGCGGGCCGAAGGGCTTCATCAAGGTCGTCGACGACAAGACGCTGGGATTTGCCGACTATCGCGGCAACCGCCAATACATCACGCTCGCCAACCTGAGTGAGAACGACCGCGCCTATCTGTTCCTGCTCGATCCGGCGCGGCGCCAGCGCATCAAGCTGTGGGGCCGCGCCCGCGTCGTCGAAAACGATGCCGCCCTGGTCGAGCGCCTGTTCGACGCCGCCTACAAGGCCAAGCCCGAGCGTGCCATCCTGTTCTCGATCGAAGCCTGGGACGTGAACTGCTCGCAGCACATCGTCACCCGCTTTACCGAGGCGGAAATCGCCGAGGCGATGGGCGGCGTCACCCGCAAGATCGCCGAGCTGGAAGCCGAGAATGCGCGGCTCCGTTCACTATTGGCGGTGGGCCGGTAAAACGGGTAATGGTTTCGTCGTTCCGGGTTGGGCGCATTCGCGCCATCCTGGAATGACCGGTGAATGAAATGAACCACGACTCCTATCCCGACACTTACATCCGCGGCATCCTCAACACCGTGAAGACCGTTGCCATGGTCGGCTTCTCGCCGAACGCGGTGCGGCCGAGCTATTTCGTCTTCAAGTATCTCACGGAGCGCGGCTTCAAGGTGATCCCGATCAATCCGGGCCATGCGGGCAAGGAGTTTCTCGGTCAGACGTGCTACGCCTCGCTCGCCGAGGTGCCCGAGCCGATCGACATGGTCGATATCTTCCGCGCGCCGCAGTTCGTCACGCCGGTCGTCGAGGAAGCGCTCAAACTGACGCCGAAGCCGCGCGTCATCTGGATGCAGCTCACCATCCGCAATGACGAAGCCGCGGCTTTGGCAGAGGCTGCGGGACTCAAGGTGGTCATGGATCGCTGCCCGAAGATCGAATACGGCCGGCTTTCCTCCGAAATCTCCTGGATGGGCATCAACTCGCGCACCTTGTCGAACAAGCGCGCGCAGAATCTGGGTGGTGGCTTTCAGCGCATGGGCCTCGGCGAGGCCGGCGAGAAAAAGAACGACTGAGAACGCGGCCGGCACGGAAACGATTTTTCGCCGATATACCGCGATATAGGCATTTTGCCCCGGTCAATGGGCCGCCTTGACGCCCGGCCCATCGCCCCCGTTTAATCCCGCCCCATTCGCCGGCCGATCCGCCGGCACCTCCGTTACAAGGAAGCTCCCATGGCCGACGCCGAACGCACCCCCGGATTTGACACGCTGGCCATTCACGCCGGCGCCAAGCCCGACCCCACCACCGGCGCGCGCGCCACTCCGATCTATCAGACCGCGTCCTACGTGTTCGACGACGTCGATCACGCCGCCTCGCTGTTCGGCCTGCAGGCCTTCGGCAACATCTACACCCGCATCGGCAACCCGACCTGCGCCGTGCTTGAGGAGCGCGTCGCCGCACTCGAGGGCGGCACCGCCGCTTTGGCGGTGGCTTCCGGCCACGCCGCGCAGGTCATCGTCATGCAGACGCTGCTGATGCCGGGCGACGAGTTCGTCGCCTCCAAGAAGCTCTATGGCGGCTCGATCAACCAGTTCAATCACGCCTTCAAGAGCTTCGGCTGGAACGTCGTGTGGGCCGACCCGGACGATATATCGTCCTTCGAGCGCGCCATCACGCCGAAGACCAAGGCGATCTTCGTCGAGTCGATCGCCAATCCCGGCGGCACCGTGACCGATCTCGAGCCGATCGGGGCGATTGCCCGCAAGGCCGGCATTCCCTTCATCGTCGACAACACCCTGGCCTCGCCCTATCTGTGCAAGCCGATCGAATACGGCGCCGACATTGTCGTCCATTCGCTGACCAAGTTCCTCGGCGGCCACGGCAACTCGATTGGCGGCATCATCGTCGACGCCGGCACCTTCAACTGGTCGCGCGACAAGAAGTATCCGATGCTGTGCGAGCCGCGCCCGGAATATGCCGGTATCGTGTTGCACGAGACCTTCGGCAATTTCGCTTTTGCGATCGCCTGCCGCGTGCTCGGCCTGCGCGATCTTGGGCCCGCGCTGTCGCCGTTCAATGCCTTCCTGATCTCGACCGGCATCGAAACGCTGCCGCTGCGCATGCAACGTCATTGTGACAACGCGCTGGCGGTTGCCGAATTCCTGTCGAAGCACCCGAACGTGGCCTGGGTCAGCTATGGCAGCCTGCCCGGCGACAAGTACAATACGCTGGCCAAGAAATACGTGCCGAAGGGTTGCGGCGCGGTGATGACGGTCGGCCTCAAGGGCGGCTATGAAGCCGGCGTCAAGCTGGTGTCGAACGTCAAGCTGTTCTCGCATCTTGCCAATATCGGCGACACCAAATCACTGATCATTCATCCCGCCTCGACCACGCACCGTCAGCTCTCCGATCAGCAGAAGATCGCGGCCGGCGCCGGTCCGGACGTTGTGCGCCTGTCCATCGGCATCGAAGACAAGGCCGACATCATCGCCGACCTCGATCAGGGATTGCGCGGTTAAAGAAGGTCAGCACGCCATGAAAGCCGCCATAGCAATCGTTATGGCGGCTTTTGCTGTTGCGGCGGAAGCCGCCGCGCAAACGCCGCTGGTCTACCTGCGCGATATCGACGCCAGCATCCGCCAGGACATGCGTTATGCCGGTCCGGATAATTTCACCGGCCGGCCGCTGCCGGGCTACGACGCGGCGGAATGCATGGTGAGGCAGCCCGTCGCGCTGGCGCTCAAGCGCGTGCAGGCCGCTCTTGCCGCAAACGGCTACTCCCTGAAGGTCTATGACTGCTACCGCCCGACCCGCGCCGTTGCCGCCATGGCCGCCTGGGCGCGCGACCCGAAAGCCACGCCTGATACGTCGCGTTTCTATCCGAAGCTCGACAAGTCGCGGCTGTTCGCGCTCGGCTATATCTCAAACCGTTCGGCGCATTCGCGCGGCGTCGCCGTCGACCTCACCGTGGTGCCGCTGAACGCCGCGCCTGTCGCCCCGTTCGCTCCGGTGGTACGCTACGGCGCCTGCACCACGCCGCAGCCCGAGCGCGCGCCGGATGACTCGCTCGACATGGGCACCGGCTTCGATTGTTTCGATGTGAAGAGCCACACGGCCAGTCCCGCGATCACGCCGGCGCAAACCGCCAACCGCCGTATATTGCTCGACGCCATGCGCAAGCACGGCTTCACCAACTACAAGCGCGAATGGTGGCACTTCTCGTATGGCCGCGCCGACGACGGCGTCGCCTTCAATGCAGCGATCCGGAAGCGTTAGGCGTCTTCGTCAACGTCTTCGCCACGTAATCCGCGACACGCCCGAGCGTCGCGTCCATGGTCCAGATCGCGGTGACCGCCTCGTCCGTCGCTTGGCCATGGGCGGCAAGGGCATCCGCGACCGGCTGGCGGATCTGCGTCTTGGTCTGCGCGAAGGCTTCCGGCGACAGCGCGGCGTGGAGCTTGGCCAGCCGCCTGGCCCGCGGTATCAGCTCCCAGCCATCGACGACCTCATCGACCCAGCCCTTGGCCAAAGCCTCCGCCGTTACGTAGGTGCCCGCACCCAGCGCGAATTCCGAAAGATACCGCGGCGGCACCGCAAAGCGCACGATCTCGAAGGCCAAAGCCGGGAGCGGCACCCCGACCTGCAATTCGGTGATGCCTATGCGGCCGGACTCCGCCGCCATGACCCTGCGGTCGGCGCAGGCTGCCAGCACCGCGCCGCCGGCAATGGCATGGCCGTTGATCGCGGCGATCACCGGTTTGGGGAAGAAGAACACCGCCTCATAAAGCGCGTGCAGCACCGGCAGGAAGCGCAGCACATAATCGGCGCCGCCGCTGCCCAGGCGCTTGAGATCGACGCCGGCCGAGAACATCTTGGCTTTGCCGGTGTCCCGCCCGGTCAGGATCACCGCCTTGACGTCGGCCATCGTGCGAAACTGCACAAACAGCGCCGTCAGTGCCTCGCAAAATTCGATGTCCAGCGCATTGGCCTTGCCGTGCTGGAGCACGACCACAGCCACGCCGTCATCGAATTTTACCTCGATCATGCGGCCTGCCCCACCGGCTTCAACGCCGCCACCGGCGCGCGCGGCGATAGCCGTTGCGCATGAACGACCGCCACCGTGAGCACGATGACCGCCAGCGCCTGATGCGCGATCGCCAGCGACAGCGGCACCATATGCAGCAGCGTCGCGATGCCGAGCACCGCCTGCGCCGTCACGAACACGAACACCACAACCGCACCGCCGGCCGCGCGCTGGTTCTTCCACGCGTCATAGACGTGCCAGGCCGCGATGAGCCAGATCGTATAGGCCATCATGCGGTGAACGAACTGCACCGTCAGCGTGTTCTCGAACAGATTGCGCCAGGCCGGATCGATGTGCCACAGCCGCGCCGCCTCCGGGATGACGCTGCCGTCGATCAGCGGCCAGGTATTGTAGATCAGCCCAGCGTCGAGGCCGGCGACGAGCGCGCCGAGATAAATCTGCACCAGCACCAGCAGTGCCAGCACCAATGCCGCGATGCGCAGCCGCGGCGGCGCCGCTTCGCCTTGCGGCAACAGCCCGCGCGCGGTCCACAGCACGGCAAAATAAATGGCGCAGGCCAGCGTCAGGTGAAACGCCAGGCGATATTGCGACACGCTGGTGAGGTTCGAGCCGGCAAGCCCCGATGACACCATCCACCAGCCCACCGCGCCGAGGGCCGCGCCGCCGGCGAAAATCAGCCACAGTCGCGTCTTCAAGCCGCGCGGGATCATGCCGCGCCAGAGGAAGAACAGGAACGGCACCAGAAACACAAAGCCGGTCGTGCGCGCCAGCAACCGATGCGACCACTCCCAGTAGAAAATGGTCTTGAAGGCGGCGAGCGACATGCCTTTGTTGACCTGCTGGTATTGCGGGATCTGCCGGTACTTGTCGAATTCGGCCTGCCAGTCGGCATCCGACAGCGGCGGCAGCACGCCCGTCACCGGCTTCCATTCGGTGATCGACAGCCCGGATTCGGTCAGGCGCGTCGCACCGCCGACCACCAGCGTGAGAAAGATCATGGCCGCGACGCAATAGAGCCACAGGCGCACGGCGCCGGTTTTCGGTGCGGCAGAAGAAGGAACTGAAAGCGGATCCGGCATGATGTGTCGCGGCAAAAAGCAGTCTTGCGGGAGGGCGCGCGGACCATATAGTCAGGTGCGCCGGATCCTGCAAATGCGGCTTGTTTGCCTCATTTGCGCGGCCCGGCCGCCGCTCATTGCGGCTCACGCCACGGAGACGACATGCCTGTCCGCCTGCGCAAATTCATCGGCGCCATCGCGCTGCTCACGTTGGTGATGGTCTGGGCGCTGGTCGCCATGGCGCTGGCGCAATCGGCGCTCACCGACATCAACGGATTTGTCGCCGCGATCTATTACGTCGTCGTCGGCCTCGGCTGGGTGCTGCCGGCCATGCCGATCATTTCGTGGATGTCGAAGCCCGACAAGGCGCAGGCGTGAGCACCTTGCCGGCAAGGCGGACAAAGTTGGACACATGACCGAACCCGTCCGCGACAATCCGTCCCGCAACCGTTTCGAGCTGCAGACCGCCGCCGGGCTGGCGATCGCCAATTATCGCCGCGACGACCTGACCATCACCATCACCCACACCGAAGTGCCGCGCGCGGTCGAAGGCCGCGGCATCGGCTCGGCGCTGGTCAAGGGCATGCTCGACGAGATCCGCCGCGAAGGCCGCAAGGTCGTGCCGCTCTGCTCGTTCGTCCGCGCCTATATCAACCGGCATCCGGAATATCGGGATTTGACGTAGCTGCAGGGAACCTCGTCTCCGCTTCGCGGGTTGAACCCGCGGAGAAACGAGGAACCCATGTCACAAGAACTGAAGACCCGGCTCGGCATCGCGTCCCTGGTCGGCCTCATGGTCAATGCCGTGCTGTTCGGCGCCGGCCTGATCGTGATCCTGATGGTCCCGGCGCTCAATGCACAGGCTTTCGCCGCGTTGCCCGTCATGATTCTGATCAGCTTCGCGATTGCGGCGCCGATCTCTTGGGCCATCGCGCCACGCTTGCAGGCGCGCTATTGGCGCGGGAGAGAGTCGGACTTTATTGCCGGGTGACGACGCGATCCATTGAGACGGCTTCGCCCTCGCAATCGTTCAACACGCCGGCCACAAATCCGTCCGGGTCACGCCAGAACGCTCTGAGCGTCTGGAAGTGTTCGGTGTCCCGGACAAGGATTGGCGCGAGTCCGGCCGCCGTCAGTTCCAGAAGCTGTGCGCCGGGATAAGCCATTAGTAATGGCGCATGCGTCGCCATGATGACCTGGCAGATGCCGGAGCGCTCCATCGCGCGCATCAGCTTTAGGAATTCGATTTGCCGCGAAGGCGACAAGGCCGATTCTGGTTCGTCGAAGATGAAGATGCCCTGGCGCTGACAACGTTCCTGAAAGAAACGCAAAAAGCCTTCGCCATGAGAATACGATAGGAAGTCGGGCGGTGGTCCGCTTAAGGGCTCGCGCGCCGCCTCGTCGAGATAGCGCGCCACCGTGAAGAAGCTTTCAGCGCGGAAGAACCAGCCATTGGTGATCTTCGGAAGCCAGCTCGCGCGCAGCGCCTTGGCCAGCACGCCACCCATCTTTTCCAGTGCCTGCGAGTGATCGACCGGCCGGTAGCCCTTGCCGCCGCCAGCCTCGTCGTAGCCGGCCAGCGCGGCGATACCTTCGAGCAAGGTCGATTTGCCGCTGCCGTTCTCGCCGACGATGATGGTGATCGCGCGGTCGAACGACAGATCGATGCCGTCACGGAGAAACGGCAGGCAGAACGGATAAGCCCCCCGATCCTCCACCCGCTCTGGCTCGAGCCACACGCGCTTGAGATACGGCGCCGGCAGATTGATGGTTCGGCTTTTCCGCGCCATTGGCGGCCCTCTTTCCAAGCAACGGAATTGTAGCCGCCCAATCACCCCCCGTCTTGGTGGCTGAATGCATAGCCGCCCCTATTGACTTCTTTCCTATATGATAATATACCTAAAATCGCTCGCCCCTCCGAGGGGTGCGAACCGGTTGCTCCGGCTCGTGGGGGTGAGCGCGGCGCCCGCGGGCGTGGCTCTCGCAAGGCCACGCGCTCGGGCGGCGCCGGGGTTCCGCCCGGGGGCACTAGGACCCCCCGCGAGGAGCTCGCTGACGGTGTGCGCTACCTGCCGAAAGGCAGATCAGCCGCCGAAAGCGCGGCCCGGCGCCGCAAAGACGTCGCGGCGGCGCGCCGGAGGGCGCCACGCGGTCCCAAAAGGATCGCGTGCATAGAAGGCACGTCGCGCCACCCGGCGCGCCGTCCCCCTCGTCTCGTTCGGCGAGGGCAACGAGGCCCAAGACCCGGGCGCATTGGCGCCGCGGGACCGTAGATTCACGCCCAAAGGAGATTTGCCCCATGACGAACTGGCCCGACGAACCGAGTCCGCATCGGCACGATTACAGTCTCAATCGGCAACGGGAGGAAGCGCAGCGCGCCGCGGAAACCAACCGGCAACATCGCGCGCGCCTGGAAGTGCTGAAAGGCAAATTGCTCGATCGCGTCGATGATGAACTCGATAATCTTGCAGCCCGGCAGAAGGCCCGCGCCGAAGGTAGCGAGATGATTGCCACCCGGCTGAGCGTGCCGGAGGCGCGGCGCCGGCTGGCGCATATCGTCGGCGTCCACAAGGTCTGTTCGCGCGCGGCTTGCCGGCGCGGCGGCGCCTGTCGCGGCGAACCGAAACAATGCCTCGCCGTGGCGATCCCGCTGTTGCCGCTGGATGTGGTCGCGGCGCTCGCTCTCCAAAGGCGGGGCCGCGGTCGCACGCGCTAGCATGAAGGCCGCCAGTGGGTGTCGTCGTGCGTCCACCTGTGTCGACGTCACCTGCCGTGCGGCTTGTCAAAGTATGACTGCGCGAGAAGAACAACATTCACGTGACGTAAATTGAGCAGACGGATGAGCAAGCAGCCGATATCCCGTCCTCTAATAAGCCATACGCACTAATGATGTCGCAGTAGCGAAGCGCTAAGAATAACTCCCGTTTGCCAATATGACGATGGCCGGCTGCCTCATCGCATGCCACCTTCGTGCGTCACCAAAGGAAACGGCAATGGACCTTCGCGTTCTGCAAAGCTACCGGCTCGCCATCGGCCTGGCGCAAGGCCTGTTCTTGTTCGGCCTCCAGCAGGCTTTCGCGAACCAGATCTGGCCCGCGACCAATGCCCACCTGTTCGCATCGCTGCTGATGGCGGGATTTTTCGTGCCGTTGATCGCCATTTCCGGTCTCGGCAACCTGCGTCAGCGCACTTTGGCGATCTGGCTGGCCGTCGCGACGCTGATCTGTGTGGGCCTCGCGAGCTACAGCATCTACCGGATGCCGATCTTCGGCGTTGCGCCGCCGACGCGCGTGTGGCCATTGGTGTCGTCGCAATTCGTGGTCTGCCTCGCGGCGCTGTTGTTCATCGCCGACAACCTGGTCGTTGCCGGCGACGCCGATCGGCGCTGGATCGCGCGCTATCCCACCTTGTTCGACGCCTCATGGAAGCATGGCGTCCAGGCCGCTCTGGCCCTGCTGTTCGTCAGCGTGCTGTGGGGCATTCTTTTTCTCGGAGCGCAGTTGTTCGCGCTCATCAAGATTGTCTGGGTCGGGCGGGTGATTGCTCAGCCGCTGTTCTGGATTCCGGTCACCGCTGTTGGCGTCGCCTATGCGCTGCATGTCGCCGACTCGCGCGCCCGGATCGTCAACGGCGCCCGCACCCTTGTGCTGGTGCTGCTGTCCTGGTTGCTGCCGGTGATGACCTTGCTCGCCGCTGGATTCATCCTGACCATTCCCTTCACCGGGCTCGACGTGTTGTGGAATACCAAGCGCGCGACCGCCATTCTCCTGACCGCCGCCGGCGTTCTGGTGTTCCTTATCAACGCCGCCTACCAGGATGGCGAAGACGAGACCGCGAGATTGCTGCGTTATTGCCGCGCGGCCGCGGCGATCGTTCTGCTGCCCATCGTGGCTCTCGCCAGTTACGCGTTGATGCTTCGCGTCAACCAGTATGGCTGGACCCCGGATCGGGTTATCGCCGCGGCACTGGCTGTCGTGGCGGCCTGTTATGCCTTGGGCTACGCCGCAGCCATCGCGCGCACCGGCCTTTCGTTGCGCTGGCTCGAGCCGGTGAATGTCGGCACCGCCTTTGTCATCATCCTTCTGTTCCTCACATTGCTCACGCCGCTGGCCGACCCCGCCCGCATTTCGGTCAACAGCCAGTTGGCGCGGCTCGAAGCGGGAATCGTGACGCCGGAAAAATTCGACTACAACTTCCTCAGGGTGAAGACCGGCCGTTACGGCGCCGACGCGCTCGACGCGATGGCGAAACAGGCTTATGGGCCTGTTGCCGCGGACAATGCCGAGCGTGTCCGCCGCAGCCCCTTCGCCGCCGCGCGTCCATCATGGCCTCCGCCACCTCCGGCGGAAAAGCGGCTGGCCAATATCACGATGGTCCTTCCCAAGGGCGCGGAATTTCCTGCCTCTCTTATCCAGCAGGATTGGAGCAACGATCCAAAACGGTTCAGCCTGCCGCGCTGCCTGATCGCCGACGCCAAATGCGAAGCCGCATTGGTGGATATCGACGGCGATGGCACGGACGAGGTCCTGCTCGTCACCGTTACGGGCGGGTCGGCGGTGGCGCTTAAACGGCGTGACGACCGCTGGCAGATCGAAGGCACGCTCTCCAACGCCTTCTGTCACGGATTTCGCGACGGCTTCGGCAAAGGCGAAATCACGCTGGCGGAGCCGAAATACAAAGATATTCAGGTTGGCAGTCAGCGCGTCGTTATCCAGGAATCCTGCCCGCCGCGGCCACCGGCCGGTCCGACCATTCAGGGGCGCGTCCGGTAGCCATCGTCATGCAGCTCAAAATGGTCGCGAGCCAGATGATCAGGCGGCGTTGACGCGGCGGAAGCCATTCCACAGCGCGGTGCCGGCGCCGGACATCAGCACTTTGACGTAGCGCTGCTGCTGGTATTCGCCATTCACCGAAATGCGCGGCAGCGCCATCAGATGATCGCCATGCGCCTTGAACAGCACGCCCGGCCGCGTCGTCACCGCCGTCTTGAAGCCCAGCTCGGCCGCAATGTTGAATTCGCGCGGCCCCGCCGAGGTCGGGTCGCCGACGGGATAAGCCAGATGCTCAGGCCGTTTGCCGAGCGCCGCCTCGATCACGGCTCGACTCTGCTCCATCTCGGCGCGCACCGCCTCATCGGACGGCACCTTCTTGAGCATCGGATGCGACACGGTATGCGCGCCAATGGTAACCAGCGGATCGTCGGCCATCTGCGCGATCTCCTGCCAGTCCATGCATTCGTCCTCGCAGATCGCCGGAATGTCGACGTGATAGGTCGCGCACAGGTCGCGGATGGTGCGGCGGACCTCCTCCTCGGTCTTCATGCTGCGCAGATAGCCATAGATCGCGTCGTAGAGTTCGCGCTTTTCACCGAGGCTGCGCGCGTCGAAGAACTGCTCCGCGCCATTCACCTTCAGGCCGATGCGCTGATTGCGCGCCACCACCTGCTCCAGCGCCACCCACCACAATTCGCCGAGCCGGTCCGGAAAGCTGGTCGGGATATAGAGCGTGTACGGCATCTCATATTGCTGCAGCAGCGGATGCGCCCAGCGCAGATTGTCCTTGTAGCCGTCATCGAAGGTGATGCAGACGAAGCGGCGGCCGAAGTCGCGCTCGACGAAACGGCGGTGCATCTCGTCAAGCGAGATCACATCGATGCGGCGGCGCTTGAGCCGGCGCAGCAGTCCCTCGAAGAAGACCGGCGAGATTTCCAGCAGCCGGTTCGGCTGGAAGGCGTCGTTCCGCGGCGGGCGGACGTGATGCAGCATCAGGATGCAGCCGACGCCGCCGACCACCGGCCGCATCCAGTGATGCATGCCGGTAAAATACAGCCCTTCCAGCGCCGTCCTGATAATCGTCTTCTTCATGTTAACCATGCCGCGCGGGCGGGAACCCGAATCCCCGCCAAAGCCGCGCCTGTCGAGCAATATTCCAACTCTTTATTGAGAAATCCCTGCGACGGTCGGCCCCACGCTTCAGACCCCAGGTTTTGCCGCATGTCGCTCGCCACTCTCGCCCGCTCTCCGGTCACCCGTGAGGCTCCGCCCGCGCCGCAGGGCGCGCCGCGCATCGCCCGGGTCGAGATCGTCCGCGACATGGCGGCGGCCCGTCCGCACTGGCTGGCGCTTCAGCACGCCGCCTGCTTCATGACGCCGTACCAGGCCTTCGATTTCCTCGATCTGTGGCAGCGCCATATCGGCGCCGGTGGAGGCGTCGAGCCCTGCATTGTCATTGGCTTTGACGCCGGCAACGCCCCGCTGTTTCTGCTGCCGCTCGGCCGACACGCGGCTGCAGGCCTCAAGACCATCGAGTTCCTCGGCGGCAAGCATTCGAATTTCAACATGGGCCTGTGGCGCGCCGATGTCCTGGCCAGCATCACGGCGGACGATCTGCGCGATGTCTTCGCGCATCTGTCGGGCGAGGCCGACGTCATCTCGCTCGGCAACCAGCCGCTGATGTGGGCGGGGCGCGACAATCCGCTGGCGTTGCTGCCGCACCAGCCCTCCCCCAGCTTCGGCTTTTCCGGCCCGCTGCAGCGCGATTTCGACGCGCTGTTCGATGAGCGCACCAGCGCCGTCGGCCGCCGCAAGATGCGCAAGAAAGAGCGGACGCTGGCGGGTTTCGGCGACGTCACCTTCGCGCGCGCTGCAAGCGACGCCGAAATTCGCCGCGTCGCCGAGGATTTCTATACGCAGAAGAGTGCGCGCATGCGCTCGATCGGCCTGCCCGATGTATTCGCCGCACAGGACGTCCGTGACTTCGTCACCGCCGGTGCGCTCACCCCCACTCCCGCCGGCTCCCGCCTGATCGAGCTCTATACACTCTCGGTCGGCGACACCATCGTCGCCACCATGGGCGGTGTTTGCGCGGACGGTCGCTTCAGCGCCATGTTCTCCTCGATCATCCACGATCGTTTCAAGACCGAGAGCCCCGGCGAGCAGCTACTGGTGCGCGTGGTGCGCGATTGCTGCGAACGCGGTCTGCACACCTTTGATCTCGGCGTTGGCGAAGCAAGCTACAAATCGCTGTTCTGCGATGCCGATCCGATGTTCGACAGCGACTGGCCGCTGACATTCAAGGGCCGCGCTTTTGCGCTGGCGCATCGCGGCTTTGCCGCCGCCAAGCGCGCAGTGAAGCAGAATCCCGCTTTGTGGAGCGTCATCGTTGCCGCCCGCCGCATCAAAGCGCGGCTGACCAACAAGGCCGCCGCTTCCTAAGCGGCACTGGCCTCGGTCGCTCCGGCCAGCAGCATCACGTCGCCATAGCCCGACATCGCCATGCGCTCGCGCGCGCTGCGGGTCTGGGGCCCCACCGGGTCTGCCGTCACCAGCACCGAACGCTGCGCCAGCCGCGCGAAATATTCGACCGGCACATCCGCCACCGACCCCACATCGACCACGACGAAGTTGTAGCTCTGCGCCAGCGCATCAATGATGGATGAAAGATACGGCGAGGCCGTCAGCGCCGCCGCGTCGCTGCCGACATTGCCCGTGGCGACGATGTGAACCTGCGAATACTGGTCGCGCGTGATGATGTCGCCGAAGCCCGCTTGTCCGCGCACCAGTTCGGCAACGCCCGGCGCATTCGGATCGGTCGAGATCACCGACAGGTTTGGCGCATTGAAAGCAAAATCGACCAGCACCACATTGGCGCCTTCGGCCAGCGCGCGCGCCAGCGTGATCGCGGCATAGGTAGTGCCGGCATTGCGAGCCGTACCGGCGACGGTGACGCGGCGCCCTGCCTCACCGGAAGTGCGCAACGACAGGGCAATCTGGTCAATGGTGGTCACCGGCAGCGGCGGCACCGCCGCAAAAGCGGCCGGTTGGGGCATCGGGAATGGTGACGGCGCCATCGCCGGACTGAGCGGCGGCGACGCTACATAAGGCATCGGCGCCGGCATGCGCGAAATCGGCATTGGCGCGTGCGGATCAGCCAGCATCGGCGCCGCCATGCCATAACGAACCGCAGGCGCGCCCGGCGATCCCAGCAGCGCGCCGGTCACGACAAACCCGGTAGACAGCACCAGTCCGGCAAACGCGGCGATCAGGATCGTCGGCAGCTTCTTCGGATAGGTCGGTTTGATCGCCGGTGTGGCGCGCGAAATGATGCGCGCTTCCGGCGGCGACGCGTTGATGTTGTCGCGGGCCGACGCTTCGCTGTACTTCACCAGATAGGACTCGAGCAGATCGCGCTGCGATTTCGCATCGCGTTCCAGCGCCCGCAGCTGCACATCCTGCTCATTGGTGGTCGAGGCCACCTGCTTGACCTGATCGAGACTTGCGGTGAGCGCGGTCAGCCGATCGGAGGCGACCTTGGCGTCGTTCTCGAGCTGACGCGCCAGACGCTCGCCTTCGGCGCGCTTGGCGCGCTCGACCTCGGCGATCTGCGCACGCAGTTCCTTGATGCGCGGATGCTGATCGAGCAACGTGGTCGACTGCTCGGCGAGTTGCGCCCGCAGCGCGGAGCCTTGGTCGGTCAGGCGGCGCATCGAGTCCGAATTGGCGATGTCGGATGAATCGATCGGCTGGCCCGATCGCACCAGCTCGCGCAGTTGCTTGGCGCGCGCCTCGAGATCGGCCTTCTGGCCGCGCGCCGCGGCGATCTGCGAGTTGATTTCGGTCAGTTGCTGGTTCGGCAGCGATGTGTTGTTGGTGCCGACGAACAGATTGGATTTGGAGCGGTAGTCTTCGACCTTGGCCTCGGCATCAGCGACCTTGCCGCGCAGCCGTTCGATCTCGCTGGCGAGCCAGGTGCTGGCGGCCTTGGTCTGGTCGGTTCTGGCCGAGCGCTGCGATGCGAGGTAAGCGTCAGCAATGGAATTGGCGACACGGGCGGCCAACTCCGGATTGGCCGACGAAAAATCAATTGCGATGACGCGCGACTTTTCGACCGCATAGGCGTTGATGCGATCGTAGTAGGCCGACAGCGTGCGCTCGTCCGGAGACATGGTCGAATAATCGCGACCGAGCCCGACCATGCCGAGCAAGGCCTGGCTGAGCGATTGGCCGCCAACTGCCGGATCGAATTCCGGGCTCTGGCCGAGATTTTCTTTCTTGATGACCTCGCGAGCGACGTCTCGCGACAGGACGAGTTGAATCTGGCTCGTCACCGCCTGCTCATCAATGGTGCCGCGGTCGGTCAGTCCCTTGTCAGCATCTGCGCGCATGAAGACGTTTTCACGGCTCTCGAGCAGAAGCTTGGTCTCGGACTGGTAGCGCGGCGTTACCGAATTGACGACGAAGAAGGCGCCGGTCGTCGCCAGCAGCGTCACGGCGAAGATCATCGTCTTCTTCGCCCATAAGGCATGGCCAATGCTGCGCAAGTCGGGCTCGCCGCCGAAATCGGTCATCGCCGGGGCAGCAAACGGCGCTGGAATCGGTCGGGCCACCGGAATCGGTGCGGAAGCAGGCGCTCCTTGCGGTGCAGCGGCTTTCGACTTCCTACGAAAAAACATGGCAACTCCAACACACGACTCTTGCGAGCGGCACTGTCGATCTGACCCGATTATGGTTGCCACCGCGTTAATCGCCGCACGACGAATGAGGCAACAGAAGGTTTTGTTAACCATGCGCCCCGCTTAATCCGCTTTGCACTTTCTTCGATTCAAATAAGGCGCGGCGGAAGGCTGACCATGGCTGTTCTGAACATTCTCCATGTCCTCCGCGCCCCGGTCGGCGGTCTGTTCCGTCACGTCATGGATCTGGCCCGCGCCCAGGCCGAGCGCGGCCACCGCGTCGGGCTGATTGCCGACAGCACGACCGGCGGCGAGCGCGCCGCGGCCGCGTTTACGGCGCTGGCACCGCTGCTGGCGCATGGCATCACCCGTGTTCCAATGAGCCGGTCGGTCGGGCCCGCCGATTGGAAGCCGGTGCTCCACACAATGCGGCGCGCCTCCGCCGCGCGAGCCGACGTTTTGCACGGCCATGGCGCCAAAGGCGGCGCCTATGCGCGCCTCGCGCCCGGTAACCGCCGCGCCATCCGTGTCTACACGCCGCACGGCGGCAGCCTGCTGTTTTCCAACGAGACCCTGGGCGGCAGGATCTATCTCGCCACCGAGCGTTTTCTGCTCCGGCGCAGCGACCTGCTGCTGTTCGAAAGCCAGTACAGCGCCGACATGTCGCAAACCAAGGTCGGCACGCCGCCTTGCCTCACGCGCGTCGTCCATAACGGCGTGTCCCGCGCCGAGTTCGAACCGATCGTTCCAGCGCCAGATGCCACCGACATCGTCTTCATCGGCGAACTGCGGGAACTCAAGGGCGTCGATCTCTTGATCGACGCCATCGCCAGCCTGCGGCGTAAGGGCCGGCCGCTGACCGCCACGCTGGTCGGCGCCGGTCCCGATCGCGATGCCTTTGTGGCGCAAGCGGCCGAGGCCGGGCTGTCGGACGTTATCAAGTTCCCCGGCGCCATGAATGCACGGCAGGCGCTCGCGCTCGGCCGCTTGATGGTCGTGCCCTCGCGGGCGGAATCCCTGCCCTATGTCGTCCTCGAAACGGCTGCGGCGCGCGTGCCGCTGCTGACGACACGGGTCGGCGGTATCCCGGAGATCTACGGCCCGCTGTCCGATGCCCTGTTGCCGCCGGACAATGCTGACGCCATCGCGGACGCGATCGCCACCGCCTTCGACGGGCCGGATGCCCTCATTGAGCGCACCCGGGCGCTGAACGAACGAGTGTCACGACTGTTCTCGGTCGACGCCATGGTCGACGGCATTCTCGACGGCTACCGCGCCGCGCTCGATATGGCGCAGGCGGAAGGGCGGCGTTAACGACTTTTCCCGCACGCCGCTAAACCTTTCTTGAGAGTCTTTCCCTAGATATTTACGCAGATTTACCAGTTCGGCGGCCGTCGGTCAGTTCGGCCGTCTCAGTATGGCGTACCGACATGCTCGACTCTGATTCTCGTCCCGCCCTCAATGCGGCCGGCGCCGGCGCTGCCGCCGTTCTCGACCGCCTCCGTGAAGGGCCGCGGAGCGATGCGGTCCCGCGCAATCTATCACCAAAAGCCCGCGCCATCATCGACAGTCCAATGGCCGCGCCGATCTCTCCGATCGTGCTGGCCGGGATCGTTCGGGTCGTGGAATTCATCCTGATGGTCGCGGTCGGGCTGGCGATCTTCGCCGCTTACGTGACGCCAATCAGCGAACACCTGTCGCTTTACGTCCCTGCCGTGCTGGCCATCGCCACTTTGGCCACTCTCGCATTCCAGATCGCCGACATCTACCAGGTCCACGCCTTCCGCGGCCACGAGAAGCAGTACATGCGCCTGGCCTCGGCGTGGTCGGTGGTGTTTCTGGTTGCGATCGGCGCGTCGTTCTTCCTCAAGGCTGGCGATCTGTATTCGCGCGTCTGGCTCGGCACCTATTACGTAAGCGGACTTCTGGTCCTCGTCGTCTCGCGCAAGATCCTCTATTACATCGTCCGCCGCTGGACCCGCGAAGGCCGCCTCACCCGCCGCACCGTCATCGTCGGCGGCGGCGAAGCCGGCGAGCGCATCATCACCGAACTGCGCCGCCAAAAAGACACCGGTATCGAGATCATCGGTCTGTTCGACGATCGTGGCGATCGCGGCGGCGACGAATGCGCCGGCCTTGCCAAGCTCGGCACCGTGGACGATCTCGTCGAGTTCGGCCGCCGCACACGCGTCGATCTCGTCATCTTCTCGCTGCCGATCACGGCGGAGAACCGCATTCTCGTTATGCTCCGCAAACTGTGGGTGCTGCCGCTCGACATCCGTCTGGCCGCCCATACCAACAAGCTTCAGTTCAGGCCGCGCTCCTATTCGTACATCGGCAAGATACCGGTGATCGACGTGTTCGATCGACCGATCGCCGACTGGGACGTCGTGATGAAGTGGGTGTTCGACAAGATCATCGGCACGCTGGCGCTGATCGCGCTGTCGCCGGTGCTTCTGGCTACCGCGATCGCCATCAAGCTCGACAGCAAGGGCCCGGTGATCTTCCGGCAGAAGCGCTATGGTTTCAACAACGACCTGATCGAGGTCTACAAGTTCCGTTCGATGTACACCGACAGGACCGATGCCACCGCGGCGAAGCTCGTTACCAAGGACGATCCGCGCGTCACCCGCGTCGGCCGCTTCATCCGCAAGACCAGCATTGACGAACTGCCGCAGCTCTTCAACGTCGTCTTCAAGGGCAACCTGTCGCTGGTGGGGCCGCGTCCCCACGCAGTCAACGCCAAGGCCGAGGCCAAGCTTTACGCTGACGCCGTGGACGGCTATTTCGCCCGCCACCGCGTCAAACCGGGCATTACCGGCTGGGCCCAGATCAATGGCTGGCGCGGCGAGACCGACACGCATGAGAAAATCCAGGCGCGCGTCGAGCACGATCTCTACTACATCGAGAACTGGTCGCTGCTGCTCGATCTCTCCATTCTGCTGCGCACGCCGCTGTCGCTGCTCAAGACCGAGAACGCCTATTGATCACCGTGGGCGACATGGCGCCACGCGGCTTTACGCCGGCGGTTATGCCGGCGTGGGCGCCGGCCGCCGGCGCCGTTCGGCGCGCCAAAGCGCCGTTTCGCGAACGCCTGCTGATGACGGTCCTGTTCGCGGCCGTGCTGTCGAGCTGCGTCGCCTTTATCGAGCCCTCGCCGCATGACGCCCTGATGGGCGCGCTGGCGATTGTTGCGCTCGCCGCGGGCGTCCGCTTCCATCGCATCCTGCTCATTCCGTTTACGCTGCTGCTGGTCTGGAATTTCTTCGGTCTGCTGACCTTGTTCAACGTGCCGGACCAGAAAGAAACGGTGCAGTACGCGGCGACGTCGGTCTATCTCGCGATCGCGGCGCTGATCTTCGCGCTGATCGTCGCGGACAAGACCATGCCGCGCATGGCCGCACTCGAGATCGCCTACGTGATGGCCGCCATGATTTCTGCGCTATGCGGCATCGCCGGCTATTTTCATCTCGTGCCCGGCGCCGCCATGTTCACGCTCTATGACCGCGCCATGGGCATGTTCAAGGACCCGAACGTCTACGGCCCTTTCCTCATTCTGCCGCTGCTGTTCCTGCTGCAGCACATGATCGTCAAGCGCATCAACCTGCTCAGCCTCGCCGTTGCCGGCATTATCATGTTCGGTCTTCTGCTCGGATTCTCGCGGGGCTCCTGGTTCGCCTTCGCCGTCGGCCTCGCAGTCGTTATCGTGCTCAGCTTCCTGACGGCGCCGACACCCAAGGTGCGCATGCGCATCATTGGCCTCAGCATCGCCGGATTGGCAGCGCTGGCGGTGTTGCTGGTGTTGTTGCTGACAATGACGTCGCTCGGCAGCATGTTCTCCACCCGCGCTCAGCTCATCCAAAGCTATGATGTCGGCACCGGCGGTCGCTTCGTGCTGCAGGAACTGGCCATCGGCTCGGTGCTCGAATTCCCGAACGGCATGGGCCCGTTCGAGTTCTCGCGCATCTTCGGGCTGCAGCAGCATAACGTCTACCTGCAGGCTTTTCTGGTCTATGGCTGGGGCGGCGGCTTTGCCTATGTTCTGCTGGTGCTGACAACTCTGTGGGTCGGCTTCGCCAACGCACTCAAGTGCCGGCCGTGGCAGGGCTACGCGATCGCTGCCATCGGAACCTTTTTCGGCGTCGCGCTGGAAGGCTTCATCATCGACACCGACCACTGGCGCAGCTTCTTCCTGGTGCTGGGGCTGATCTGGGGGCTGGCGGCGGCAACCCGGGCGGCGGGAAAAGATTTACCCGCAGCGGCCACCATGGTTGCGCCGCGGGAGGCGCCTCCCTATAGTCCGCGCCGTTCCGGTCGGGGCGTGGCGCAGCCCGGTTAGCGCACTAGTCTGGGAGACTAGGGGTCGTGGGTTCAAATCCCGCCGCCCCGACCATTTTCTCAATATTTCAATGACTTGGCGGCCGGACTTCGCCCGGCTGTGACAGCGCTATTTCTCGAATGCCGCGTCGATCGGCACCCGGTAGCCATTCACCAGCCGGTTGGTCTCGTTGGCCATGCCGACAATCGCCATCAGCTCGCCGAACATCTCCGGCGTCATGCCGGCCTTGGCGGCGGCGGCGCTGTGGCTGGCGATGCAATAGCCGCAGCCATTCGTCACGCTGACCGCGACATAGATCATCTCCTTGACCAGCGGATCGAGCGCGCCGGGCGCCATCACCTCTTTCACACTCTCCCAGGTTCGCTTCAGCGTCTTCGGGTCGTTGGCGAGGTACTTCCAGAAATTGTTGACGTCGGGGACGTTGCGCGAGGTCTTGATGTCGTCGAACACCGCGCGCACTTCCGGCGAGGCATCGGCATAGTCGATCGGCTTCGGCTTGCTCATGATCGTCTCCGTCAGTCGTTTGGGTAGCGGCGCGGACTCAGCGACGCATGAAAGGCATTCACCATCGTCACTGTGTCATAGACCGGGATACCGAGGCGGTCCACGATATCGGCCGAGAACGGCGCGAGGTTGGTGCATTCCAGCACCAGCGCGCCAACCTCCGGATGCCTGCGCCTCAGGCTTTGAGCTGTCGTGACCACTTCCTCTCGCAAGGTGGCATAAGACACGGCATTGTCACCGTCCCTGATCCAGCGAACGAAATTGGAGTCCGGCGCCATACCGACCACCGGTGTGTCTTGCGCGACGCCGACCGCGTCGAGATAGGGCCCGTTCAGCGTCGCCGCGCTGTAAGTGAGGATGCCGACGCGCTTGCCATGCGGCAGCATGCGCTCCACCATCGGCACCTGCAGCAGGCTCGACGTCGCGACCGGCACGCGGCAATGTGCGGCCAGGTCCTTTTGGTAGATCGACAACAGGCCGCAGGTCGTGGTGATGCCGTCGACGCCTTCGGCGATCAGGTCATCCGCCGCGCGCTTGAATGGCTCCAGCAGGCTCGTATCGCGCAGTCCGATGACGTTTGACGGATTTGCATCCTCGACGATCTTGTACTTGACCGGAAACGACCAGGTCCGCGCATTACCGATATCGCCGAGATAACGGCGAAACGTGCTGTTCAACATCAGAATGCCGAGAGTCGCCCCGGCATCGTTCCTGGTCGGCTGCATTGAACCAGCGCCTGATACCTGCCCTGCCACGCCCATGCGGAGCATCCAGTAGTCACATGCGGCCGCGGTGTCTACTGCCGTTCGCTACTGCGAAGCCATCGCCTGACTGGTGAACACCGCCAGTTGGGCCGCGAAAGCGCGCCGGTAGGCCGGCCGGGCTTCTCCGCGCGCAACATAGGCGGCCAGATTCGGATAGTCGTCCAGGATGTCCGAAGACCCCTTCAGCCTCAGAAGAACGGAAATCATTATGAGATCGCCGGCGCTGAAGGCGCCATCGAGCCACTCGGCATCGCCGAGCCGGCGTGACAGATCGCCAAGACGATTGCGAATACCGCTCTCGAGTGCGTGCAGACGATCCTCGTACCAGGGTTTCTCTCGGTCGAGAATCATGAGGAGAGACCGCTCAAAAATCGGCGGTTCCAGTGTGTTGAGCGCCGCGAACATCCAGGCGATCGCGCGCGACCGGCCATTGGCATCTTTCGGCAACAGGCCCGCATTGCGTTCGGCAATATGCAGCACGATGGCGCCCGACTCGAACAGGACGAGATCGCCCTCTTCGTACGTCGGTATCTGACCGAAAGGCTGCAGCGCCCGATGCGCCGGTTGCTTCATCGCCTTGAAGGAAACCAGCCGCACCTCGTAAGGCCGACCGACTTCCTCCAGCGCCCAGCGCACGCGCATGTCGCGCGCCAGGCCCTTGCCCCGATCGGGCGATTGTTCAAAGGCGGTGATGGTGGGAACCATGGAACACCGTCCGGCTTGATGAAAAACGCGGCTATTGGTTGATCTCGGGCTCGACGAGCTTGGCGAGCTTGTGCAGCGACTGCTGCCAGCCGAGATAGCAGGCCTCGGCCGGGATCACGTCCGGCACGCCTTCCTGCACGATATTGATCTCGGTGCCGACCGACACTGCCTTCAGCGTCACAGTGACACGCATCTCACCCGGCAAGTTCGGATCGTCGAACCGGTCGGTGTAGACAAGGCGCGAGCCCGGCACGAGCTCGATATAAGTGCCGCCGAATGAATGGCTGCTGCCGGTCGTGAAATTCCGGAACGACATTTTGTGATGGCCGCCGACCTTCGCATCCAGTTCATGCACGGTGCAGAGAAAACCGTAAGGCGGAATCCAGCTCGCGACGGCGTCGCCTTCGATAAAGGCGCGATAGACCTTCTCGGGCTTGGCGGCGATGACGCGATGGAGCTTGATGGTGCTGGGCATTTGGCGTTTCCTTCCCTGCTGCTTACGATTGACGTTCGGTGTTGTCCGGGCTGAAGAGCAGCCGCAGATATCGAATGAGATGGTCGATGCTGTCGGCGGCGATCTCGGCACCGCCTTTCGCCTTGGCGAGAATGAAGGCGCCCTGCAGAACGGCCTGGGTGTGCAGCGCCAGCGATTTCGCGGTCCATGTGGGCTTCATGTTGCGCTCGCGCATGGCCGCTTCGATATCGGCTTCCAGTGTTTCCGCATGGGCGCTGATGCTGCGGTCGCAGGCATCGCGAATGGCCGGTGCCGTCTCGTAGGTTTCCTGCACCATGGTGCCGACAAGGCAAGTGAACTCGGGCACGCGGCCTTGCAGAAGCGCCTTGCGGTAGGCGAGATAGCCGAGAATGCGATCGAACGGCTTGTAAAATTCGTGATACGCAGCTTTGGCAAACAGCGCGCCGGTCTGCTCTGACCAGTAATCGGCGACGGCAACGCCCAGCGCATCCTTGCTCTTGAAGTGATGAAAGAACGCGCCCTTGGTGACACCAGCGGCGGCGCACAGCTCATCGACCGTCGTTGCCGAATAACCCTTGGTCCGGATCACACCGAGCGCGGCATTGAGGAGCTTCAGTCTCGCGTCTGGCGTAGCGGCGGTTTTCGCCATGTCGTTACCCCATCTGAGTGTAATGACCATACCAACTGGTTGGTATGTGTCAAGCGTGGTAATCGTAACTATGCAAAGGACCGCCTATGCGGGCCTTTCGTATTATTTTTCAATATCTTAGATCCGAAGACCGGCTGGCTCACCCCTCCCGGCGAGACGCCGGTCAGTCGGGCGTCTTGAGGGACACGCCGAGCACGGCGCGGCGGCGCAGCCAAGGGGTGGCGCGGTATTTCGGGTCGTGGGTGAGCGCAAACATGCCGTCGAGCACCGCGAGCACGCGCGCCGCACCAACGGCATCGCCGAGGGCCAGCGGCCCCTTCGGATAATTGAGGCCGAGTTCGACCGCGGTGTCGATGTCGTCCGGCGCGGCCACGCGCAATTCGGCGATCCGTGTACCGACATTGACGATCATGGCGAGCAGACGTTGCGTGACGAATCCGGTGGAGTCGTTGATGGCGGTCACGGCAGCCCCCGTCGCACCGAGCGCAGCAATTGCGCTGCCCAAAGTCTCCGCCGTTGTCAGCGGATTTTTCATCACCGTATAGCGCTTGCTGAAACGGCCCAGCATATCGACCGCCACCACGCGCGACGGATCGAGCTTCAGGCGAAGCGCGACACTTGTGCAGTCCTCGCCGAGTGGCGTCACCAGGCAAAGGCTGTCCTTTGCCGGCACGCCGCCGACGCTTGTCTTGATGCCGGCCGCCTCCAGCGCTGTCGCCAACTCGCGACCGCCGTCTTCATCCGCGATCCACACGGCGGTCGGCACCGGCTGCCTGACCACCGTGATCGTCGGCGGGCTCGGCGCATCCGCGTTCTTGTAGTCATAGAAGCCGACGCCACTCTTGCGGCCATGAAGACCGGCGGCGACGCGCGTCGCCATCTGCGCCGAAGGCTGGTACATCGGCTCTTCGTAGTAGCGGCCGTACATGCTCTCCATCACCGCATGGGTGACGTCACCGCCAATGAGATCGAGCAGTTCGAACGGCCCCATCCGGAAGCCGGCCGCCTCTTTCATCAACTCATCGACTTCGCGCGGGCTCGCAATGCCCTGGGCGACAATGCGCAGCGCTTCGGGTCCGTAGGCGCGGCCGGCGTGGTTGACGACGAACCCCGGCGTGTCGGTTGCCACGATCGGCGACTTGGCAATGCGTTTGGTCAGGGCGACCAGGGCGTCAGTCAATGACGGATCGCTGCGCAGACCGGCGATCACTTCGACCAACTTCATCACTGGCGGCGGATTGAAAAAATGCAGACCACCGACGCGCTCCGGCCGCGAGCACCCCGCAGCGATTTCAGTCACCGACAGCGACGACGTGTTGGTCGCCAGAATGGCATCCGGTGCGACGATGGCCTCCAGCTTCGAGAAAAGGTCGCGCTTGACTGAAAGATCCTCAACGATCGCTTCAATGATGAGCCCTGCCCGTTTGGCATCCTCGAGCACGGCCATTGGCTTGAGCTTGTTCATCAGCGCGGCCTTGGCATCGGCTGTCATGCGGCCCTTCGCCACCTGCCCGTCGAGCCCTTGGCCAACCGCGCCGATGGCCTCATCGACTGCGCCGGCCCGCGCATCATAGAGCAGCGTCTCGATGCCGGCCTGCGCGCAAACCTGCGCAATGCCGCGGCCCATGGTGCCAGCGCCGAATACGGCGACGACGAGATCGGATTTCATCAAATCAAACGACATGGGGAATTGCTTGCCTTCTCACTTGCCTTCGTAGATCGGCTTGCGCTTCTCGATGAAGGCCGCCATGCCTTCCTTCTGATCCTGCGTCGCGAACTGCAACTGGAAGGCCTTGCGCTCGAGCATCAACGCCGTCTCAAGCGGCGCGTTGACGCCGGCATTGACGATTTCCTTGATCTGCTGGACCGAGATCGGCGGCATTGCAGCAATCTCGCGGGCGATGTCGAGCGCACGCGCCAGCGCCTGCCCGGCCGGCGCGACGTCGGCCACAGCCCCCATCGCGAAAGCCTCTGCGGCCGAAAGAAAACGCCCTGTCATCAGCAGCATCAGCGCGCGCTGCTTGCCGACGAGCCGCACCAGTTTCTGCGTGCCGCCGCCGCCGGCGAGGATGCCAAGTTTCACCTCGGGCAGACCAAGCTTCGCCGTCTCGCCCGCGACGATGAAATCAGCACACAACGCCAATTCGAAACCGCCACCCAGCGCGAAGCCTTCGACAGCGGCGATCACCGGCTTCGGGCATTCCATGATCGGCCGGTAATATTGCTGAACATTGCGCGCCATCACCTCGATCGGGCCGGCCTTGGCCATCTCGGCAATGTCGGCGCCGGCGGCGAAGGCCTTGTCGTCGCCGGTGATGACGATCACACGGGTCTTCGTATCAGCGCCGTAACGCAGCGTCTCTTCAGCAAGACGCTGACGCAGCGGCAGGCTGAGCGCATTGCGCACCTGTGGGCGATTGAGACGCAGGACGACGATGTCGTCTGCCGGATGTTCAACTAGAAGCGGATCGGGATCGGCCATGGCATCGCCCTCGGTCATCAAAGCGGCCTTGCCTAACATGGGCTTCCGCGGCCGCCAATCGCGACAGTCTGCTCCAGGGCTGAAGGATAATGCGAGGCTTGCCGCTACGAACGGTTTGCCGCCGTCGCTGCGGTTTCGATCAACTGACGGCATTCCTTGAGCTCGTCGAGCACATGGCGCAGCCGGTCCGACTGTTCAGCGGTCAGGCCCGCAGGCGCAGCGGCGGCGGGCTTTGCCGCAGGCCGCGGTGCCGGGGCAAATGTCTCGGGGGCTCCCCGTACAGCTCCGCCAAGGCGGTCGCCGGGTTCGACGCGCGGCATCGGCGCTTCGTGCAGCAGCGGCTCTGTGCGGTCGGCGCGCGTGTCGCGCTCGTTGAGGTCGCGGCCGATCAGCGAGCCGATACGGCCACGAAGACCGCGCGGCTCGTCGGAGGCGCCGGCCTCCTCCGCGTCGTCTTCAACTTCGTCTTCGTATTCTTCTTCGTCGGCGGCGAGCGTTTCTTCGGCGAGGTCTTCAGCGTCCTCGCTCTCGACCGCAACAGCCGGCGCGCCCTCCTGCCAGATCGACTGCACGAAATCGACGCCCTGCTCACGCAGGATGCGTTGCACACCGCGAATGGTGTAGCCCTCGCCGTAAAGCAGATGACGGATGCCGCGCAGGAGATCGATGTCGTCAGGCCGGTAATAGCGGCGTCCGCCGCCGCGCTTCATCGGCTTGATGTCGTTGAAGCGGCTTTCCCAGAAGCGCAGCACGTGTTGCGGCAGATCGAGCTCGTCGGCCACTTCACTGATGGTACGGAATGCGCCCGGCGCCTTGTCGTCCAAAGCGGTTGACCTGCCTGATTGCGATGCCGGAATTTACAACAGACGAACGACGATTGTTATGCGTGTTCGGCTTCGTCGGCGACGTTATGCCCGTTAATCCGCTGCTTGAGGATCGCGGATGGCTTGAACACCATGACGCGGCGCGGCGAAATGGGAACTTCCTTGCCGGTTTTTGGATTGCGTCCGATGCGCTGGCCCTTCTTGCGCACCACAAAACTGCCAAAAGATGACAGTTTCACGGTCTCACCGCGCTCCAGGCAATCGGTGATTTCTTTCAGGACAAGCTCAACCAGTGACGCGGACTCAGTCCGCGACAAGCCGACCTTTTGGTAGACGGCTTCGCACAGGTCAGCTCTCGTTACGGTCTTACCAGTCATCGCCCCAGCCCAACCCAGAGACAACCTTTGGGGAAGATATCTCGCTGAATAATCAAAGATATTAGCTACAGCGTGAGCGGTCAACGGGCGATTTGAAGCCCGGGACCACTCCGAAAAGCCTTGCTTTCAAGCTACCAACGTAGCAGCGCCGAGCCCCAGGTGAAGCCGCCGCCCATCGCTTCAAGCAGGATCAGGTTGCCGCGTTTGATCCTGCGGTCGGCGATTGCATCAGCCAGCGCCAGCGGGATCGAAGCCGCCGACGTATTGCCATGGCGATCGACCGTCAGCACAACTTTTTCGGGAGATATGCCAAGTTTATGCGCCGAACCGTCGATAATCCGCTTGTTCGCCTGATGCGGCACGAACCAGTCGATGTCGGCGGCGGTGGTGCCGGTGGCGGCAAAGGCATCCTCGATCACGTCGGTGATCATGGCCACCGCGTGCTTGAAGACCTCGCGGCCCTCCATGCGCAGATGGCCAACGGTCTGGGTCGAGGACGGGCCGCCGTCGACATAAAGCTTGGAGCGGTGTTTGCCGTCCGACCGCAGATGGGCGGTCAGGAGGCCGCGGTCGGCATTGGTACCAGGCTGGTCCTGGAGTTCCATGACCACGGCGCCGGCGCCGTCGCCGAACAGAACGCAGGTGGTGCGGTCGGTCCAGTCGAGGATGCGCGAGAAGGTCTCGGCGCCGATCACCAGCGCCCGCTTGTGAGCCCCGGCCTTGAGCATGCTGTCGGCCACCGAAAGGGCAAAAACGAAGCCCGAACAAACCGCCTGCAGGTCGAATGCCACGCCCTGCGAAATGCCGAGATTGTTCTGCACCGTCACCGCGGTCGCCGGGAAGGTCTGGTCCGGGGTGGCGGTCGCCAGAATGATAAGGTCGATGGTATCGGCCTCGACATGGGCATGCGCCAGCGCCGAGCGCGCCGCGTGCGTGGCAAGGTCTGAAGTCAGCTCGCCGGGCGCGGCGATGTGACGTTCGCGAATACCGGTGCGCTGAACGATCCACTCGTCGGTCGTATCGACGGACTTGGCCAGTTCGTCGTTCGAGAGAATGCGGGCGGGCAGATAGCTGCCGCAGCCGAGGATAACGGAACGCTTCACTGTCACGAGGCCGCCCCGTTCGCCGTCGGTTCCGTCACCGCCTCCTTGGCGGCCTGTGCCGCCGAGCGGGCCTCAAGATCGCGGGCCAGATCCTGCCCGATCTTGGCGAGCAGTTCGTAACGGATCATGTCGTACCCCATGTCGATAGCCGCGGCGTAGCCTTCGGCGTCAGCGCCGCCGTGGCTCTTGATGACAACGCCGTTGAGGCCCAGAAAGACGCCGCCATTGGCCTTCCGCGGGTCCATTTTTTCACGCAGCAGCTGAAAAGCCGGCTTGGCCAGCAGATAGCCGAGACGCGCTCGCCAGGTCCGGCTCATCGCCGAGCGCAGATATTGCGCAAACTGCTTGGCGGTGCCTTCGGCAGCCTTAAGCGCGATATTGCCGGCGAAGCCTTCGGTCACCACCACGTCCACCGTGCCTTTGCCGATGTCGTCGCCCTCGACGAAGCCCTGATAATCGAAATGCGGGAAGTCGCCTTCGCGGAGCAGGCGGCCGGCTTCGCGCACCTGTTCGAGGCCCTTGACCTCTTCGACCCCGATATTGAGCAGGCCCACGGTCGGCCGTTCGATGTCGAACAGGACGCGCGCCATGGCGCTGCCCATCACGGCGAGGTTGATGAGATGATGTTCGTCGGCGCCGATCGAGGCACCGACATCAAGCACCACGGAGTCGCCCTTCAGCGTCGGCCACAGGCCGGCAATGGCGGGGCGCTCGATGCCCTTCATCATTTTCAGGTTGAACCACGACATCGCCATCAGCGCGCCGGTATTGCCGGCGGACACGGCGACGTCGGCCGCATCTTGTTTCACCGCATCGATGGCCAGCCACATCGACGACTTGCCGCGACCGTAGCGCAACGCCTGGCTCGGCTTGTCGTCCATGCGGATCGACACGTCGGTATGGGTGAAGATCGCCTTCTCTTTCAGCTTGGGCAGACCGTCGAGCAACGGCGCCACGACCGCCTGATCGCCGAACAGCAGGAATTCAATGTCTGGATGACGCTCCAGCGCGATGGCCGCGCCCGGCAGCACCACCGATGGCCCGTGGTCACCGCCCATGGCGTCTATCGCAATGCGAATCTTATCGGGCATGGAACGGCTCGAGGGGCGGCCCGGGCGGCCTGGACGGGATGGTGGTCGGGGGCATGATCATGTCGGTCAAGACGGCTCCCCAGCAGTCGGGATCATGCGCCCGCCATAATGGCGTTGAGCGCACCACCCGGTAAAGCTCCGGACTCGGGCGCTCGGCCGGCAACATAGCGGGTGCGCCGACTGTGACAAGCCGTTTCAGTTGTTGCGTTTTCCCGGCTCCTTCTGCAGGGCTGCCAAGGCGGCGAAAGGCTTGTTGCCGGTTTCCTCCACCGCCGGCGGGGCAAATTCGGCCCCTTCCTTGCGCGGATAGGGGTCGATGGCAAGAACGAGGAACTCGGCGGCGATCGCGCCGAGATCAATCGAATTGCCGAGAAGCGGCTCGGGGGTCTCCTCGCCGGCCTTGTGCGGCCGCTCGGACGCGCCCTCGTCAGCCAGCACGGCGCCGGCGGGCGGCGGGGCGAAGGTCAGGTCGATCGCTTCGTCGATATCGGTTTCCATCGGCTCGAGCGACACCACGCAGGTCTGGCCGACCCGCGCGCGAACGCGGCCCGTGACCTCGACCTTGCCGCCGCGCCGCGTCAGATCGAAGGTGGCGCCGAGTCCGGCAACGTTGCGGAGCGAGGCCAGCCGCGCAATGGCGTCGCAGACCGCCTCCGACGCCTCAATGGCGCGGTGCAGGCCGGTCTCCGGAATCTGGTCGAGGGTGACCGGCACACTCCACGGCACCACCTCGGTAATACCGGCAACCGCCTGTTGGGACCCGCGCGGCGGGCCGCTCTTCTTGCTCATGACCAGAACTCTTATCAGATTTTTCGCCGGGCAGCGTCAGGCGGCAGGTGCCGGCACACGCGCCGGATCGGGAAACTGGACCGCGCCGGCGGCGATGGCGGTGACGTCCTGCGTCTTCAGCGCGGCGGCGGCGGCCGTCACATAGTCGGCGAGCCGGGGCGCGGCATCATAGGCCGACGGCGCTCCCCCGTAGATATTCCGCGTCAGCGCCGTCACCAGGGCCCGGCGGTCGTCCAGAGCGTCCAGATAAGACCGGGAGCGGCCGTAGAAGGCCTCGCCCATGCGCTTCATTTCCTTGGGTACCTTCAGGTCGCTGATGCCCATTTCCCGCAGGTTATCGTCCATATCCCGGCAAAAATGGTCGAAAACCGCCTGCCCGGCCGCCTCGAGCTGGCCGTTGACCGTCAGGCGCTCGAGAACGAGGGCCAGATGCAGCACGATCAGGTCGAAACGGCCGTTAACCGTATCGGCGACCGCGTAGTCACGGTAGAACACCGGCAATCGCGCCTGTGCCACGATCATGCCATACAGGGCCGAAATGGTGTCGCGCTGAGGCTTGCGGCGGAACAGGGAAAAGATCATGAGCCCGGGTGCCTGAGGGCGGCCATTCAAAGCCGCGGAACAGCCGCCGGTTTAGTGGACGTATCGCCGGATGCAAGAGCCTAGATTGTGAGCCGCTATTTGTTGAGGCTCAGACGACGCGGCCAGCGCCGCGGGCTGCGATGGATTTTAAGGACGACGATTTGATGAGCAACGCCCGACCGACCCGCCTGCCCGATCGCCGCCAAGGACGCGTCCTTGCGCGCGTGCTCGCCCTCGGTCTGACATTGGCCGCGCCGGCTTTGCTTGGCGGCTGCGGCAGCTTCGGCGAGACCTTGCAACGCGGCTACGTGCTGCCCGAAGGCGCGCTCGAACAGATTCCGATCGGCGCGACACAGGAGCAGGTGCTGATCGTGCTCGGCACGCCATCGACGGTCGCCACCGTCAGCGGCGACGTGTTCTACTACATCTCCCAGAAGGCCGAGCGCAGCGCCGCCTTCCAGCCGCACGAAGTCACCGACCAGCGCGTCGTTGCCGTCTATTTCGACAAGGACCGCAAGGTCACGCGCCTCGCCAACTATGGCATCAAGGACGGCAAGATCTTCGACTTCGTCTCGCAGACCACCGAAACCGGCGGCAACCAGCTCAACTACCTGCGCGGTGTGTTCAACGCCTTCAAGATGTTCTGAGACGAGCTTCAGGTTCAAGCGAAACATCGACAGCAAAAAGGCCCGCGCAAAACGCGGGCCTTTTCGTTTCGTCGTAAGGAAGTGGCCGGAGTTGAGCCCCCGGCCCTCGCCTTTAGTGCGCCAGGATCGCCAGCAGCAGCAGAGCCACGATGTTGGTGATCTTGATCGCCGGGTTCACGGCGGGGCCCGCCGTGTCCTTGTAGGGATCGCCGACGGTGTCGCCGGTCACGGACGCCTTGTGAGCCTCCGAACCCTTCAGATGCTTGACGCCGTCCTTGTCGATGAAGCCGTCTTCAAACGACTTCTTGGCGTTGTCCCAGGCGCCGCCGCCCGAGGTCATCGAGATGGCGACGAACAGGCCGTTGACGATCACGCCGAGCAGCGAGGCACCCAAAGCCGCGAAGGCGTTGGCCTTCGAGCCCGAGATCCACAGCACGCCGAAATAGACGACGATCGGCGCCAGCACCGGCAGGAGCGACGGGATGATCATCTCCTTGATGGCGGCGCGGGTGAGCATGTCCACCGCACGGCCGTAGTCCGGACGCTGCGTGCCCTGCATGATGCCGGGCATTTCCTTGAACTGACGACGGACTTCTTCCACGACCGAACCGGCCGCACGGCCGACCGCAGTCATGGCGATGCCGCCGAACAGGTACGGGATCAGGCCGCCGAAGATCAGGCCGGCAACCACGTAGGGATTCGACAGGTCGAACGAGACCGTGCCGATGTCCTTGAAGTACGCGGCGCCCGACTTGGTGAAGGCGGCGATGTCGTTGGTGTAGGCGGCGAACAGCACCAGCGCGCCGAGGCCGGCCGAACCGATGGCATAGCCCTTGGTGACGGCCTTGGTGGTGTTGCCGACCGCGTCGAGCGCGTCGGTGTTGTGACGCACTTCCTTCGGCAGACCCGCCATTTCGGCAATGCCGCCGGCATTGTCGGTGACCGGGCCGAAGGCATCGAGCGCGACGATGATGCCGGCAAGGCCGAGCATCGTGGTCACCGCGATCGCCGTGCCGAACAGGCCGGCGAGCTGGTAGGTCACGATGATGCCGCCGACGATGACGATGGCGGGCAGCGCGGTCGATTCAAGCGAGACCGCGAGGCCCTGAATGACGTTGGTGCCGTGACCGGTGACCGACGCCTGGGCGATCGAGACGACCGGGCGCTTGCCCGTGCCGGTGTAGTACTCGGTGATCCAGACGATCAGGCCAGTGATGACGAGACCGAGAACGCCGCAGATGAACAGGTTCTTGCCGGTGATCGCGAGACCCGCGACGGTGCCGATCTGGCCCCAGCCGATGGTGTACTGTGTCGCGATGGCGAGACCGCCGATCGAGAGCACGCCGCCGGCGATGAGCCCCTTGTACAGCGCACCCATGATCGAGCCGTTCGCGCCGAGCTTGACGAAGAACGTGCCGATGATCGAGGTCACGATGCAGGCGCCGCAGATCGCGAGCGGATACAGCATCGCCGAGCCGAGGATCGGCTGACCGGCGAAGAAGATCGCGGCCAGAACCATGGTGGCGACAACCGTCACCGCATAGGTCTCGAACAGGTCGGCCGCCATGCCAGCGCAGTCGCCGACATTGTCACCGACGTTGTCGGCGATGGTGGCCGGGTTGCGCGGATCATCTTCCGGGATACCGGCTTCGACCTTGCCGACCAGGTCGGCGCCGACGTCGGCGCCCTTCGTGAAGATGCCGCCGCCGAGACGGGCGAAGATCGAGATCAGCGAGGCGCCGAAGGACAGCGCGACCAGCGCGTCGATGACGACGCGGTTATCCGGGGCGAGCCCCTTCGGTCCGATCAGGAACCAGTAGTAGACGGCAACGCCGAGCAGCGCGAGGCCGGCCACCAGCATGCCGGTCACTGCACCGGCCTTGAACGAGATGTCGAGACCGTCGGACAGCGACTTGGTCGCGGCCTGCGCGGTGCGGACGTTGGCGCGCACCGACACGTTCATGCCGATGAAGCCCGCGGCACCCGACAGCACGGCGCCGATCAGGAAGCCGATGGCGACCCAGCTGCCAAGCAGCAGCCAAAGGCCGATGAAAACGACGACGCCGACGATGGCGATCGCGGTGTATTGACGCTTGAGATAAGCCTGCGCGCCCTCAGCGATCGCAGCTGCAATCTCCTGCATCCGCGCATTGCCGGCGTCGGCGGACATCACGGACTTGATCGCCCAGATGCCGTAGACGATGGAGAGCGCACCGCAGGCGATAATGGCCCAAAGAGCAGTCATGAATCATCCTCGAATAGATTTAGGCGGGCGGGAACGTACGCTCCCGCCGGTGCCAGGAGCGTCGAGGATGGCCGCTTGTTGAGGGCGCTTCACCCCGACCGGAAAGCGCGCGGACCATGCCAAAAACGTTGCCACAAGGCAACGCCCCAACGGGGCTGATTTTACAGGAAATCTGGCGAAGGCCGGGGTGGCCGGGGCGGTCAATCGAAGACTCAAGGCGCGCGTCATCGCCCCTGCTCTTGAAGGCCCGGGGTGGGCCGCCTTCCCCTTCTCTCACCTCCGGACAAGCCGGAGGGATGGAGCGCCGCGAGGCGCCCTTCTTGGATCGCACCTTGTGAGTGCGAGGCTCTCCTTGCGATCGGAGAACCCTGCGCCCCACGGCGCTCCATCGCGGTGTCGTTACGACGCCGGGCCGCGCTTCCGGCGGCTGATCTGCCTTTCGGCAGGTAGCGCGCACCGTCAGCGAGCTCCTCGCGGGAGGTCTTAGTGCCTCCGGGCGGAGCCCCGGCGCCGCCCGAGCGCCTGGGGTGCGTATTCCCCAGGCCCGCGGGCACCGCGCCCTGCTCCGTCAACAAGACGCCTCTAGATGACGCCCCCGGCTGAGCAGGACGGGAATGTATATAGTCCTATGTAGGAATTATGTCGAGCGCTGAAGAGGCGGTAGCTATTCACTTGGTTCGCGCCAGTACCTGGCCTGAGAGTTTGGCCAGGAAGAAGACCATCAAATAAGGCGCCAAGCCGCCAGCCAAAAGCAAAATCCATTGCCGTACGTAAAAAAAGCCAAATGAATCGACATAAAAATTATAAAACGGCCTTGGATCTGATTTCGGGGCATCCAAAAACGCCGCGTAAACGCCGCCAATCAAACAAAGCACGATAGCGCCTAAATCCGAAATGCGCAGCGGCGCCACGGCGAAATAGCCCTTAAAGACGGCGGTCGCGGCGTAAATAACAAACACAATATATGTGATGAGCATAACGGACACAAATGCAAGATAATTGTCCGCGGATTGAATGCCGGCGACGCGTCCAACTTCCCAATACTGAGCCTCAAATACAGGCCAAACGTAGCCGACACTGCTCATAGTATTCCGTATAAATCCGCTCGGGAATAAAACGACTTTTCCAATCGTAATCAGAACGAACAACAGCGGAACAATAGTCGTCACAAGAACATAGCGTTCGAAGTAAGAACCAGCGAGCTTGCCCATAGTGATCTGCGTCGAATCGGCTGTTTCGACATCCATCCCATCCCCCTTGGCTGCGGCATCGGCGCGCCACCGCGATAACGCACTATCTACAACACCTTGCGCATGAACAACGTGCCTTCAATCGGCGTGTCGTAATAGGCTTCCATCGGCACAAAGCCGAAGCGGTGGTAGAGCGCGATCGCCTCCGTCATCGACGGCAGCGTATCGAGCCGCATTTCGCGATAGCCGATACGCCGCGCCTCATCGAACAAAGTCTCGACCAGCCTCTTGCCGAGCCCAAGCCCCCGGCCCTCCGCCGTCACGTAGAGCCGCTTCATCTCGCAGGTGCCGTCGGGTTCGATCGGCCGCAACGCGGCGCAGGCAATCGCCCGGCCCGCACCATTGCGCGCAATCAGCAGCACGCCCTTGGGCGGCGCGTATTTGCCCGGCATTGCCGCCATCTCGGCCTCGAAGCCCTGATAGGCAAGATCAATGGGCAGCGACTCCGCATAGGCACGAAACAGACGGATGGCGTCGGCAAGATCGGCCGCGTTTTGAACGTGGTGAATGGCGAAGGATGGCGCATTGGTCATGACACGCCGAGTATATCAGCTAAATCGCGGCCGCCGCCTCGGCGCGCTTGCGTATCATCAGCCAAATCAGCAGCGCACCGGCAACGCCGACGATCGGGAAGACGAGCTCATTGATCGTCGCCCAGCCGAACAGCGCCAGAAACTGGCCCGACGAGAACGACGTCACCGCCATCGAGCCGAAGATGATGAAGTCGTTGAAGGACTGCACCTTGGTGCGTTCCTCCGGCCGGTGGCACTGCGTCACCATCGTGGTGGCGCCGATGAAGGCGAAATTCCAGCCGATGCCCTGCAGAATCAGCGCGCCCCAGAAATGCGCAACCGAAAGCCCTGCCACGGCGACAACGGCGGAGGCTGCGAGGATCAACAGGCCGATGCCGGTGATGCGCTCGACGCCGAAGCGCGCGATCAACGAACCGGTGAAGAAACTTGGCGCATACATCGCCAGCACATGCCACTGAATGCCGAGCGCGGCGTCGGTCACCGAATGGCCGCAGCCGACCATGGCCAGCGGCGCCGAGGTCATGACCAGATTCATGACGCCGTAGCTGACCACGCCGCACACCACCGCGACGATGAAGCGCGGCACGCGCACGATCTCGCCGAGCGGGCGCATGGCATCGTGGCGCGGCGGCGCCGGCGGCGGCACCTTGACGAAAGCGAGCACGATGGCCGCGAGCACGGCGCAGGCCGACTGGCCGAGATAGCTGGCCGCGAAGGTGTAAGGCGTCAGGATATCCTTGGTGAAGATGACGAGCTGCGGCCCGATCACCGCAGCGAACACGCCGCCGGCCAGCACCCAGGACACGACCTTGGCCCGCATCCGCTCGCTCGCGGTATCCGCAGCGGCAAAACGGTACGACAGATGCGCGGCCGCGTAGAGACCGCCGAAGAAGGTGCCGAGGATCAGCAGCCAGAACGAGCCCTGCATCACCGCGCTGTAGGAGACCAGCCCGGACAGCACGCCGAACAGCGAACCCGACTGCAGCGCATTGCGGCGGCCGAAGCGGCGCGCGAGATAACCGAGCGGCAGCGTACCGACCCACATGCCCATGACCATGCCGGTGACGGGCAAGGTCGCCAGTCCCGGATCGGGCGCCAGCATCGAACCGACGATCGAAGCGGTCGAGACAATGACGGTGTTGTTGCCGCCGGCGAGCGCCTGCGCCACGGCAAGGACCCGCGCATTTCGCTTGGCCAGATTGTCATCGAAGACGTGCGGCTGGGGTTCGGCGGCAGCCGACATGCAGGCGTTTCCCGGGCAATATTCTTCCCCTCATAGCGGGCGAGGCAGAATGTCGCCACTCCGAAAGTCGCAGATCAGGGTTGTTTTCCACCCGGCCGGCGCGGGAATACCCGGATGCCGTCAGAAGGCGATCCGGGTCGGATGGACGACCTTGGCGGCGCGCGCCTCGGCCGGCGATTGCGCGCCGATCTGACCGAGGGAACCCCGCAGGTCGTTCATGAAGAGATCGATGAGCTGGGCGGGCCCCTCCTCACCCAGCGCCGCCAGCGACCACAGGAACGCCTTGCCGGCGAAGGCGGCCTGGGCGCCAAGCGCCAGCGCGCGCATCACGTCCTGGCCGGAGCGGACACCACTGTCGAACAGGATGGTGGCCCGGGTTCCGACGACCTCGGCGATGGCCGGCAGCACGTCGATCGTCGGCGCCAGCGCCTCGATCTGGCGGCCGCCATGGTTCGACACCCAGATGCCGTCAATGCCGAGCGACAGCGCCTTCTCGGCGTCCTCGGGATGCATGATGCCCTTGACCGTCATCGGTCCCTTCCAGGCGTCGCGGAAGCGCGCGATCTCATCCCACAGGAAGGCGCCGCCCATTTCGCTGCGGGCAAAGCGGATGATGTCGTTGGTCGCGGTGAGCCCGCCGGCATATTCCTGCATGCTGGCGAAACGCGGATAGCCGTTGCGCAGCAGCGCCATCAGCCAGCGCGGCCGCATCAGCATCTCGGCGAACATGCGCAGATCGGGCTTGAACTCCCAGCCGAGCCCGGCATAGGCCTCGCGCGAGCGGATGGTGCGCACCGGCGTATCGACGGTGAGCGTCAACACCTTGACGCCGGCGGCGGCGGCACGCCGGACCAGATCGAAACCGATCTTGTGATCGTTGCGCGCGAAGCGATACATCTGCAGCCAGAACACATCGGGCGCGACAGCAGCCACCTGTTCGATGGTGGCGCCGCCGACCACGCCCAGCGTGTAAGGCACGCGCGCCGCCTGCGCCGCCTTGGCCAGGATCAGATCGGCGCCGGGCCACACCATCGACGGCCCGCCCATCGGCGCAATGCCGATCGGCGCCGCGTAGCGGGTGCCGAACAATTCGACATCGACCGGCGGCGACACCGCGGTGACGCCGTAGCGCGGCACGATCTTGACGCCGTCGAGCGAGGCCCAGTTATGCGCGATGCCGACATCGTCGCCGGCGCCGGTGTCGCAATATTCGAAGGCGAAGCGCGGCACCCGGCGCGGCGCCATGCGGCGGAAGTAGGACGAGGTCGGGAATTGCCGCAGGTGCTTGAGGAAATTCTCTGTCTGTCCCGCCGGCATGAAGGATTGCCGGATCTTGTCGTCGTCCATTACTTCCTCGCCCGATCTTGTTGGCCGGCACTATAGGGAACGCCTTGCGGTGGCGCGAGCCTCCGCCGACGAATGCCACAAATTCAGAAATGACTGAACGAGGCGCGGGTGAAGGTCATCGGCTGGCCATCGGCGCCGCGGAACACAGCGCCCTCGCCCTCCCCGATCACGCCGATATCCGCGATCGCGGTGCGGGCCATCATGGCGGCGACGCGGAAGCGGTCGATGTTGGCCGGCGAGACGGTGCAGAGAATTTCGAAGTCGTCGCCGCCGGTCAGCGCCGGCTCGATAAGCGCTGCGTCATGCGCAATCGCGGCTTGCGCGGCATCGGACAGCGGCACGCGCGCGACCTCGATGCCGGCTGCAACCTTTGAGACACGGCACAGCTTGGCGAGATCGCCGGCCAGACCGTCCGAGACATCCATCGAGGCCGAGGCATAATCGAGCACGGCCTGGGTCAGCGCGTTGCGCGGGCGCGGCAGCAGATAGCGGGACAAAAGATGCTCGCGCTGCTTCTCGTCCAGCGGCCAGCTCGCGCCCTGCCGCAGCTTGAGGCCGAGCGCGGCATCGCCAATCGTGCCGGTGACGAAGACATGATCGCCCGCTTTGGCGCCGGCGCGGCGCACCATGCGGCCTTCCGGCACGCTGCCGAAGGTCGCGACCGAGACCATGATGGGACCCGGCGAGCGCACGGTGTCGCCGCCGAACAGCGGGCATTTATAAGTGGCCGCATCCTCGCGCAGGCCGCTGGCGAAGGCGGACAGCCACGCCTCGTCGATCTCTTTCGGCAGTGCCAGCGAAACAAGGAAGCCGAGCGGCTTTGCGCCCTTGGCGGCAAGATCGGACAGGTTCACGCGCAGCGCCTTCTGCGCCACGGCGTCGGCCGGGTCTTCGGGAAAGAAGTGAATGCCGCTGACAATGGCGTCGGTCTTGAGCACCATCTCGGTGCCCGGCGGCGGCTTGATGAAAGCAGCGTCGTCGGTGAGGCCCAGCGCGCCGGGATCGGTCGCAATGGGACCGAAGAAGCGCGCGATCAGTTTGTCTTCGCCGGAGGGAGAGTCGGACATACCCCAACCTACCTCGTCATAATCGGGCTTGTCCCGCCGATGATCGTTACGCGGTAAACTCCTCGCCGCGCAGTTTGCGGGCGAGCTGGTCGAGCACGGCATTGACCATGCCGGTTTCATCGCGCTCGACAAAAGCGGCGGCGACGTCGGCATATTCGGTAATGACGACGCGGGCCGGGATGTCGCGGCGATGCGAGAGTTCGTAAGCGCCGGCGCGCAAGGCGGCGCGGATCACCGCCTCGATGCGCTGGAGCGGCCAGCCGCGCTGCAAGGCCTCGTCGATCATCGGATCGAGCGCACGCTGCTCGCGCACCACGCCGGTGACGATGTCGCGGAAGAATGCGGCTTCCGCCGGCAGATATTGCGCCCCCTCGACCTCGCGGCCGAGCCAGTGGCTCTCGAATTCGGCGAGAATCTCGTTGAGGCCGCTGCCGGCCATATCCATCTGGTAGAGCGCCTGGACGGCGGCGAGCCGCGCCGCGCCGCGCTTGTTGGCCTTGCGCGCGTCCTTGCCGCCGTTGGTCGGAGGCTTGCTCATTACTTCCCGCTCAGGGACCGCTTCAGCGCAATCATCGCCAGTGCAGCCTTGGCGGCGCCCTCGCCCTTGTGACCGTGCAGGCCGCCGAGGCGCGCCCGCGCCTGGCCTTCGTTGTCGACGGTGAGGATGCCGTTGCCGATCGGCAACGCGCGCTGCACCGACAGATCGGTCAGGCCGCGCGCCGATTCATTCGACACCAGATCGAAGTGATAGGTTTCGCCCTGGATGACGCAGCCGAGCGCGACGACGCCGTCGAACTTGCCTTTGGTCTTCGGCGCTTCAAGCGCGATGGCGACCGCGCCCGGGATTTCCAGCGCGCCGGGAACCGTGATTACGTCATAGGTCGCGCCGGCTTCATCGAGCACCGCTTTGGCGCCGCGCAGCAGCTCGTCGGCAATCGCATCATAGAAGCGCGCTTCGACGATGAGCACATGCGGCGGTTTGGCTTGCGCCGCGGTTTTGCCCGCCGCCGCCTTGCCGCCGGTTTTGGATGCGGTGGTCTTCTTGGCCATAATATCGGTATTCCTGTTGAGGCCGGGTCGTAGCAAGGGCCCGCCCATCGAACAAGGGCTCTGCACAGCCACCCGAGACAAAACCGGCTTCAGGCGGCGCGGCGTATCCTTGACGGTGGCGCGCGGCGACCGGCGGCGTTCGACCGGCTCCCAACCTTGAAGATCGCCAGCGCCTCCATCAGCGTCGACGCGCTGTCATCAAGACCCTCGGTGGCGCGCGCGGAGGATTCGACCAATTCGGCGTTTTTCTGCGTGACCTCGTCCATCTGCGCAACGGCCCGATTGACCTCGCCGATACCGACGCTCTGCTCGATGGACGCGGCCGATACTTCGCCCATGATCGAGGTAACGCTGCTGACCGACCGGATGATGTCCTTCATGGTCTCACCGGCATCGCGCGCAAGCGTCGTACCGGCGCTCACCTTGGACGACGACACATCGATGAGCTGCTTGATCTCGCTCGCCGCCGAGGCGCTGCGCTGCGCGAGATTGCGCACCTCGGTCGCCACCACGGCAAAGCCGCGTCCGGCCTCGCCGGCGCGCGCGGCCTCGACCGCCGCGTTGAGCGCAAGCAGGTTGGTCTGCGACGCGATACCATTGATGATGCTGACAATATCGGAAATCTTGGCGGACGAGTTGCTGATGTCGGCAATGGTCGCCACGACCTGCTGCATCACTGCGCCGCCTTTCTCTGCGACAGCGAGCGCAGCGGCGGCCAGTTCGTTGCCCCTCGTCGAACGCTCGGCGTTCGATTGAACCGTAGCGGCAAGCTGCTCCATGCTCGCGGCGGTCTCCTCAAGTACCGCAGCCTGCGAATCCGAGCGACCCGACAAATCGACATTGCCTTCCACGATGTCGTGGGTGGCCTTTTGCATCGCCTCGAAATTACCGCGCACATCGCCAATGACGCTGCGCAGATTGATGTTCATCTGCCGCAGCGCGCGCAACAACTGACCCGCGTCGCCCGTTAGTTTCGTTTCGACATTGACGGTCATGTCGCCGCCGGCCATGCACAAAGCGGCCTTGAGAGCCTGCTGCATCGGCGCAATCACATGGCGCTCGAGATGGAACCAGAATGCGGCGGTCACGACCGCCACCGCCGCGGCAAAGCCCGCACCCCAGCCATTAAGTCCGGCGCGCGCGAGCCCATCTGACGACCAGGCGGTCCAGCCAAAGACAGCAAGCGCCGCGATAATCAGCGACAACGTGACGGCGATCCGGCCGCGCAGCGACAGGTCCATAGCCCGCGCAATGGCAGCGCCGAACCCACCCGACAGAACCTCGCCCTGGCGCAGCCGGAGCGGCATGCCGGCCGCGACCTGACGGTAGAGCGCGTCGGCGGCCGAGACCTGAGCGCGGCTCGGCTTGGTACGTACCGACAGATATCCAACCGGGTTACCGTTCTCGATGACCGGCGTGACATTGGCGAAGACCCAATAGTAGTCGCCGTTCTTGCAGCGGTTCTTGACGACGCCGGTCCACGGTTTGCCAGCCTTGATGGTTGTCCAAAGATCGGCGAAGGCGGCTGCCGGCATATCCGGATGGCGCAGGATGTTATGCGGCGCGCCAAGCAACTCTTCTTTCGAATAACCGCTGACCTCGACGAAATAAGGGTTGGCGTAGGTGATCCGGCCCTGAAGGTCGGTGGTCGATACGATGGTCTTGCCATCGTCCAACGTGCGTTCGGTATTGTTCACAGGGGCGTTGAGCCGCATGTGCCACTGATCCTTGGTCCGACGTAGAGCGGGCAAGCGCCCGCGTTTGAGCGGACGGCCTGCATGTCCGCCACCGTCTAGCTACACATAAGGTGTTATGAATAGGTTACCTGGTACCACTCTTGATCTGTTTGGTACCGCTACCGGAGCACATACCGGCGTCGAAACAACTCAACGTAAAGAAACAAAATCAGACAACATCAGCGGGTTTCCATCAGCCGCGCCGCATAGCGCGCCATGGTATCGACCTCGAGGTTGATGTCGTCGCCCGCTTTCAGGGTGCCAAAGGTCGTGACCGTCAGGGTGTGCGGAATGATCAGGACGGTAAAGTCGTCGCCTGTGACCGCGTTCACGGTCAATGACACGCCATCGAGCGCCACAGAGCCCTTCGGCGCGACGAAGCGCGACAGCGCCCGCGGCGCGCGCAAGGTGAAGCGCGCCATATCGGTCATGTCGTCGCGGGCGACGACCTTGGCGAGTCCGTCGACATGGCCGGCGACCAGATGGCCACCCAGCTCGTCGCCAATCTTGAGCGGCCGCTCGAGATTGATGCGGGTGCCGTGGCGCCAGCGGCCAACCGTGGTGATGGCGAGCGTCTCAGCGGCGGCATCGGCGGCGAACCAGGTGCGGCCGTCCTCCTCGCCAGTGTCGACCACGGTGAGGCAGACGCCGTTGCAGGCGACCGACGCGCCTTCGATGAGTTCCTCGCGCGGATAGCGCGTAAAGATCGTCAACCGCGACAGATTGTTGGCGCGGGCATCGACGGTGCGGATTTCGCCCAGATCGGTGACGATGCCGGTGAACACGTTATTGCTCTCCTGCGCAATGCCACATACTGATTCAGCAACGTACATAATGCTCGAGCGTGTCTGCGCCAAGCGCCTCGGTGCCATCGAGCTCAAGCTTGCCGGTCAGCCTGTCGAGCGCCATGCCTTCGAGCGGGCCGATGCCGCCCTCGCCGATGGCCTTCGGGCCCTTCAGTAGCACGAATTCGTCAACCAGATCGGCGGCGACGAACGATGCCGCGACCGTCGGGCCGCCTTCCACCATGAGCCGCGTAATGCCCTCACCGCCCAGCACTTTCATGACCTCGTCGAGATCGAGGCGGCCCTGCGTGTCGTCAACGCGGAACACGCGCGCGCCTTTCGATACCAGAATCTCCTCGGCGACCGGGGAGGCCTTCTGCGAGGCGAAGACCCAGGTCGGCACGTCGCGCACAGTAGAGATCACCGACAGCGACAGCGGCACGCGCAATTGCGCATCAAGCACGACGCGCACCGGCGAGCGCTCATAGAGGCCCGGCAGGCGCGCGGTGAGCTGCGGATTGTCGGCCAGCACGGTGCCGAGACCGACGAGAATGGCGTCATGCTGGGCGCGGATATTGAACACGTGGTTGCGCGCTTCGTCGCCGGTGATGACGGCCTGCTTGCGGCCGGCCAGCCCGGCCTTGCCATCGGCCGACACCGCGAGCTTGAGCGTCACATGCGGACGGCTCGTTGTGATGCGGGCAATATGGCCGGCATGAGCCCGGCGCGCCTCGTCGGCGCAAAGACCGACATCGACGACGATGCCGTTGTCGCGCAAGCGGGCGTGGCCCTGGCCGGCCACTTCCGGATTCGGATCTTCGATGGCGGACACGACGCGGGCGACACCGGCCTTGATGATGGCGTCGGCGCAAGGCGGCGTCTTGCCCTCATGCGAGCACGGCTCGAGCGTCACATAGGCCGTCGCGCCCTTGGCAAGCCGCTTGGCGCGGCGCAGCGCCTCGACCTCGGCATGGGGCCGGCCGCCCGGTTGCGTCCAGCCGCGGCCGACAATGACGCCATCCTTGACGATGACGCAGCCGACCGCCGGATTGGGCCAGGTGTTACCGAGACCGCGGCGACCCAGCGACAAGGCCAGGCGCATGAAACGTTCGTCGACGGCGCTCCCGGAGGACGCCGAATTCGCAGCTTCTGCTTCGCTCATTTGCTGACCGGCCCGTCGTCGTCGCCGCGCAACTCATCGAGTGCGGCGCGGAAATCCTTGGCCTCGCGGAAGTTGCGATAGACCGAGGCAAAACGCACATAGGCGACGTCGTCGATCTCGCGCAAGTGCTGCATCACCGCCTCGCCGATCGTCTCCGACGTCACTTCGTTCTCGCCCATGCTCTCCAGTTCGCGCACGATCTTGGAGACCATCTGCTCGATACGCTCGGGCTCGACCGAGCGCTTGCGCAAGGCGACCTGCACCGAGCGCATCAGCTTGTCGCGATCGAAGGGCACGCGGCGGCCATTGCGCTTGATCACGGTGAGTTCGCGCAGCTGCACGCGCTCGAACGTGGTGAAGCGGAAATTGCAGGACAGGCAGACGCGGCGGCGGCGGATCACGGCCGAGTCTTCGGTCGGACGTGAATCCTTCACCTGGGTATCGAGGCTACCGCAGCTTGGGCAACGCATGGTCCTCTCCCGTCATTCCGGGGCGCGGCTGAAAGGCCGCGAACCGGAATCCAGCTTCAGGTGCAGCGGGCTCGTCTGACAGCGAAAGAAGGCCCGCTGCACGCAACACTCACTGATAAATCGGGAACCGATCCAGCAGCGTCTTCACCTTGTCGCGCACCTTGGCCTCGACCAGCGAGTCTTCCGGAACGCCCTTCTGCGCCAGCACGTCCAGCACTTCGACGATCATCTCGCCGACCTGCTTGAACTCCGCCGTGCCGAAACCGCGCGTGGTGCCAGCCGGCGTGCCGAGACGAATGCCCGACGTCACCATCGGCTTCTCGGGGTCGAACGGAATGCCGTTCTTGTTGCAGGTGATGTGGGCGCGGCCGAGCGCGGTTTCCGCGACCTTGCCGGTCTGGCGCTTGGGACGCAGATCGACCAGCATCAGATGGTTATCGGTGCCGCCCGAGACAATATCGAGGCCATTGGCCTTGAGCGTCTCGGCCAGCGCCCGCGAATTGGCGACGATGTTCTTGGCGTAGGTCTTGAACTCGGGCTGCAACGCTTCGCCGAAGGCGACCGCCTTCGCCGCGATGACATGCATCAGCGGGCCGCCCTGCAGACCCGGGAACACCGCCGAGTTCATCTTCTTGGCAATGGCCTCATCGTTGCACAGGATCATGCCGCCGCGCGGGCCGCGCAGCGATTTGTGCGTCGTCGTGGTGACGACATGGGCGTGCGGGATCGGCGTCGGATGCTCGCCGCCGGCGACGAGACCGGCAAAGTGCGCCATATCCACCATCAGATAGGCGCCGACTTCATCGGCGATCTCGCGGAAGCGCTTGAAGTCCCAGACGCGGCTGTAGGCGGTGGCGCCGGCAAGGATGAGCTTCGGCTTGGTCTCGCGCGCGATCTTCGCCACCTCGTCCATGTCGATGAGCTGGTCCTCGCGGCGCACGCCATAGGGCACCGGCTTGAACCACTTGCCCGACATGTTGACCGGCGAGCCGTGGGTGAGATGGCCGCCGGCATTGAGGTCGAGACCCATGAAGGTATCGCCCGGCTGCAGCAGCGCGAGAAACACGGCCTGATTCATCTGCGAGCCGGAGTTCGGCTGGACGTTGGCGAAGTTGCAGCCGAACAGCTTCTTGGCGCGGTCTATCGCCAGTTGCTCGGCAATGTCGACGAACTGGCAACCGCCATAGTAGCGGCGACCCGGATAACCCTCGGCATATTTGTTGGTGAGCACCGAACCCTGCGCTTCCAGCACGGCGCGGGAGACGATGTTTTCCGAGGCAATCAGCTCGATCTCGTCACGTTGACGACCGAGCTCCTTGCCGATCACGTCGAAAATCTCGGGATCAACATCCTTGAGGGGGGCAGAAAAGAACGTCTTTGTCGTCGCCGACATACCTGTGGTCTCCGGGCGCCGTGAGGGAGAATCGGCGCCGTTTTAGTGGGGATTTCCGGGGTTCCGGTTCGCACCTGCGAATAGCATATCGGCCCCCACACGCCAAGCGGTGGCGCAGGCGCGCGTGGACAGCCGCAAGATATAGGGAAACCTCAGGGAATCCCGCCGGCGCGGCGCTCGCGGGCGATGCGCGCCTTCAGCTTGCCGAGCGCCAGCCTTTTGAGATCGGCCAGCGACCCGCTGGCCGGTCCGACCACCGCGACCTCGATCGCGGTTGCGGCATCGACGGCCGCGACCTTGGCGCTGGCGCCAATGACCGTAATCTCAAAATAGACTTCGGATTCGTCTGCCATCGCCGCCGCACTATAGCCCGGGGCCGCTGGCGAACAAAAAACGCCGGCGGCATTGCTGCGGCTCGCAAGCTCAATTATGTGCGTCGCGACACGCCCCGGCCCACGGACCACGTCGATCCGGCGCGAACCATTCGAGGATGCGATGACGAACGCCGAGCTCTTACAAATGGCGCGGGACAACCTGAACCGCATCGCCGCCGCGCCAGCGCCGGCCGACGCGCTGCGTCAGGTCATCGAGGCGCACGAACTTGTCTTCGCGCTGTATCCTGAACAATCGGCGCAGGGCTTCGACACTTATCTGATCAAGGGCAAGCCTCTGGTGGTCGGCGCCTCGGACGAGGATCTGGCCAAGCGCCCGACAACCGCCGTGCCCTGCTCCGATCTCGAAGAAGCCATGGCGCTGGAGCGCAGCTTCGGCGACAACCGGCCCGGGCAGCACTAGGCGTTTCCCGGCGTCAGATGTTTGGCATTAAAAACCAACAGGCGTCTTAACCGCTTGTGGCGCGCTCCTGAGAGCCGGGCTCGGGCAGCGTTCCGGCACCCGGCGTTTTGCTGTCGTCGGTCAGTTCCGGCTTCGCGTGCGGACCGGCTGCGGGCATGTCTTTCGCCTGGGTCGGCTGTTTGGTCGGGTTTTGCTTTTCCATACCGGAACAACGCCGAGACTTTGTCAGCGTTCCTTCAGATCGCCTCGATGATGCGGATGTCGCGCTCCTTGGCGACATCGCCGAGCAATTTCAGGCATTCCTGATAGGCCGGGCTGTTATAGGCCGCGAGCGCCGCATCGACGCTGTCGAACTCGACGAGAACGGTGCGACCCATATAGCCGCCATCGAGCGTGGTCGACGGCATGCCGCGCGCAAGGATTTTCCCGCCGGCGGCCTGCAGCGCCGTACCGGCATTCTTGCCGTAGGCGGCAAGTGCGTCGGGATTTGAAACCGTGCGGTAGGTCGCGACCCAGTAGGCTTTCGGCATGGGCTCCGCACCTGATTTTCGCGAATACTATCGAGCCAGAATAAGCTTGCTATCATCCAAAGGCGGAAGCTTCAACTCGGCCCAGATCTTACGCACAACAGTAATAAACTCTCTTGCCGCACCAGTTAGCTCAGACGTTTGATCTGTGTATTCTTTGAGCGTGAGGTCTAATGTTTCTTCAACAAGATTCCCACCTTTGTACATGCGATAGAGTCGAAAATGAAGTTTTGAGTCGAGCGTTATGTCATCAGGTCGCACGAGCAGCCCGTGCGCCGCAAAATTGCGGAGATTTTCATGTTTCAGAATGCGACCAATAATACTCTTGAGTTCATCAGCATAAGGGCTGATGGGCCCCTTAGTGCTCAAGATATTCGTTAAACGGTCCGCCCGTTTGGCTGCGTCCTGCGTAAATGATAGATCGAGGTGAAGGTACTGTTCAAAGCCAGCAGCCTCCACTATCAGCTTCGCCATAAACCACTCGACCTGAGCAAAGGCCAAAATGATCCCGCCGCGGCTATCGAGCAACTTTTCGACCCATGCGTCTGCTTCTGGCGAGAGTTTAATTCGAGAGGACAGCGGTGGCGTCAAATGCGCAGATGGTTTTGATTCAGATTTCAACGGCTCCTTGCTCACCATCGCCCCCTATTAAAGTTGACGAGAACATCGTAGCCACTTTCGATAGCGGCGCAATCGCCGCGCTTTGCGGTCTTCGCGTGCGATCAAACGACAAAACCCCGGCCAGGGGAGGTTTTTCCCGGCCGGGGCAAGTCGTCACGCCAGAAGAGGCAGAAGACTCAGGAAGGCTTCAGAGACTTCGAAGGCTTACAATTTGAAGACTTGCAGCTTGAAGGCTTACAAACTTGAAGGCTTGCAGACTCGGAAGGCTTACAGGCGATAGAGAATCTGGTCGGTCCAGAAACGCTCGAGCCGGTGCAGCGACTTGTTCAGCGTCGCGAACTCGTCGGCATTGATGCCGCCGACCTGCTCCACCGTGCGGATGTGCTTCTGGTAGAGCGTATCGACGATGTCGCGCACTTCCTGGCCCTTCGCGGTCAGCTTGATGCGGACCGAGCGGCGATCGACGCGCGAGCGCTGGTGATCGAGGAATTCCATCTCCACAAGCTTCTTCAGATTGTAGGAGACGTTGGAGCCGAGATAATAGCCACGCGTGCGCAGCTCGCCGGCGGTCAATTCCTTGTCGCCGATATTGTACAACAGCAGCGCCTGCACCGAATTGATATCGGAGCGTCCGCGGCGGTCGAATTCGTCCTTGATGACATCGAGCAAGCGGCGATGCAGCCGCTCAACCAGAGTCAAAGCCTCCTGATAGAGAGGACGGATGGTGTCGAACCGCGCTTCACGTTCGGCGGGTTCGACCGTCTTGACGACGGCTTTCATGTCTAACGCCCCTTTTTGTACGCTGGCCTTTTTGGCCCAGGTGACGAGGCCCTGTTTTCCTCGTCCCTTATCTGCGTCAACTTATGGGGCGCCCTCTAAAATCGGCTTAAATAACAGCATAAACATTAGGTTTATTTACGACGGTGAATCTTTGGTTCACGAATTCAATTGCAATCTTCGTGGCAAGGAGTCGTTCACCCTCTCCTCTTCGTCATTCCGGCACGGCACGCACGCCAGTGCCGGAGCCCCGGAGCCGGAATCCAGATGCAAACGCGGCGGTTCGGTCTGGATTCTGGGTTTGCACGCTGCGCATGCGCCCGGAATGACGCCTAACCGCGAATGAAACGCACGATACCCGAAAAGTCGCGGGTCTCTTCGCCGCTGTCGGCATAGGCTGAATAGAGTCTTTCGGCTTTGGCGCCCATTTCGGCGTTGGCGCCAACCGCACGCGCCGCCTCCTGCGCAAGACGTAAATCCTTCAACATCATCGCTACGGTAAATCCCGGTTCATAATTGCGATTGGCCGGCGATGTCGGGACCGGTCCCGGAACGGGACAGTAGGTTGTCAGCGACCAGCATTGCCCCGACGACTTCGAGGAAATGTCGAACAGCTTCTGGTGATCGAGGCCGAGCTTCTCCGCCATGACGAAGGCTTCCGACACCGCGATCATGGAAATGCCGAGGATCATGTTGTTGCAGATCTTCGCCGCCTGCCCGGTCCCTGCCCCGCCGGCATGGACGATGGTCTTGCCCATTTTCTGCAGGATCGGCTCGGCGCGCTGGAAAGCCTGCGCGGTGCCGCCGACCATGAACGTGAGCGTCCCGGCGCTGGCGCCGCCGACGCCGCCGGACACCGGCGCATCGACCATGAACAGACCCTTGGCTTCGGCTTCCGCCGCCACGGCGCGCGCGGTATCGACATCGATGGTCGAGCAGTCGATCAGCAACGTGCCGGGATTGGCGGCGGCGATGATGCCGTTGGCCCCAAGATAAACGTCGCGCACATGCTTGCCGGCCGGCAACATGGTGATGACGACATCGGCGCGCGCCGCGGCAACATGGGCGAACTCGACCGGCGCGGCGCCGGCTTCCTTCAGTTTGGCGACCGAGGCCGGATTGACATCGACGCCTTCGACCTGATGGCCGGCCCTGATGAGATTGACCGCCATCGGCAGCCCCATATTGCCGAGCCCGATGAATGCAATGCGCGCCATGTCTCGCTCTCCCCTCTTCTCTTATTTGCTTGTTATTTCGCTTGATGCCGCTCTATCGCCAAATGCTCACACCGGCTGCTCTCGCGCCGCCTTCACCGCCAGATTAAGATAGATGGCCAGCATGGCGCCTTCAAACAGGATGGTGAAGAAGCCGCGGCCGAACACCTGCGGAAAGAACAATTGCACCGCGACCATCGAGGCGACCGCGGTCAGCCAGATCACCGCGCCCCAGGCGGCGGCGAGCCACAGGCCGACGGCGGCCACGAGATCGATGACGGCGAAGAAGACGGTCGCGGTTTGCCAGGCGATCGAGTGGCTGGTGTAAAGCTCATCCTCACCGGCGCCGACACCGCAGATATGCGCCCAGTGATACAGGCCCTTCAGCATCGACAACCCGGCCATGATGCGCAGGAACAGGACCAGCCGGCGCGTCCAGCGCCCGACACCCGGTTCGCCTTCCTGCTCGTGGACCGGCTCGAGATCGCGCAGATCGGCGTAAGGATCGGCAGCGGCCAGCCCGCCTAGGGCAGGATCAGTTCGTCGCCATCCAAGGAAGCGAAATAGTGCGCGATAGCCTCGGTCGTCACTTCGCTCAAAGTCTGTGGATTCCATGTCGGCTTGTTGTCCTTGTCGACGATGACGGCGCGGACGCCTTCGTAGAAATCTTGAGCCTTTACGATACGCGATACGATGCGCATTTCGGCCCGCATGCAGGTCTCGAAATCGTGGATCGCACCGAAGCGCACTTGCGCCAGCGCGAGCTTGAGCGACGTCGGCGACTTGGTGCGCATCAGGGCCGCGGTCTTGCCCGCCCAGTCGGCATCGGCGCCGTTTGTGGCCGCTTCATGATCGAGCCGTTCGAGGATGACCGCGACGTCATGGCCGGAGAAAATGTGGTCGATCAGATGGCGGCGCGTCGAGATCGGCCCCTCCCCGCCCGGCTCCGCGAAAGCGGCGAGCACGGCATCGACCGACACCGTGCCGGTCAGACCGTCGATCAGCGCCGGAAACCGCGCCGAGGGAATGCGGTGCGTGGCAAGGCCGGCATAGAGCGCGTCGGCGATGCCGAAGCGCTCGCCGGTCAGCGCGCAATAGGTGCCGAGTTCTCCCGGCATGCGCGGCAGGAACCAGGTGGCGCCAACATCGGGAAAGAAGCCGATCGACACTTCCGGCATGGCGAGCGAATATTTGTCGCCGGCGACGCGGTGCGAGCCGTGGACCGACACGCCGACGCCGCCGCCCATGACGATGCCGTCGATCAACGCCACATAAGGCTTGCGATAGTTCTTGATGAGGACGTTGAGCGGATATTCGTCGCGCCAGAACCGAAGCTGCTCGTCGAAACGCCCGGCTTTGCCAAGGTCGTAGAGATGGCGGATATCGCCGCCGGCCGAGAACGCCTTCTCGCCCGCGCCCATGATGACAACACGCGTGACCGCCGGATCGTCGGCCCAGTCATCGAGCTGCGCGCGCATCGCCAGAACCATGCCGTGCGAGACGGCATTGAGCGCCTTCGGCCGGTTCAGCGTGATCAGCCCGGCCGCGCCGCGGCGTTCGAACAGGATTTCGGAATCGTCCGCCATTAGTTCCCCAACATGTTGCGCGACACGATCACGCGCATGACTTCGTTGGTGCCTTCGAGAATCTGGTGGACGCGCACGTCGCGCAGCACGCGCTCGATCGGATGATCGTTCAGATAGCCGTAACCGCCGAAGAGTTGCAGGCAGCCGTTGACCACCTCGAAGCCGGTGTCGGTGGCGAGCCGCTTGGCCTTGGCGGCAAGCTGCGTCGCCGCCGGCTCCTTGTCGCCGACTGCGACAGCGGCGCGGTGTAACAGAAGCCGAGCGGCTTCGATCTCGGTGGCGAAATCGGCAATCCGGAATTGCAGCGCCTGGAAATCGGCGAGGCGCGTGCCGAACTGCTTGCGCTCCTTCATGTAGGCGACGGTGCGGTCGAGGCAGAATTGTGCGCCGCCGATCGAGCAGGCGCCGATATTGAGACGGCCGCCATCGAGTCCGGCCATGGCGATGCGGAAGCCCTCGCCTTCCTTGCCGATCAGGTTCGACGCCGGCACGCGGCAGTTCTCGAACATCACCATGGACGTCGGCTGCGATTTCCAGCCGAGCTTCTTTTCCTGCGCGCCGAACGACAGCCCCGGCGTGCCCTTCTCGACGACGATGCAGGAAATGCCGCGCGGGCCACCTTCGCCGGTGCGCGCCATCACCAGATAGACATCCGACCTGCCGCCGCCGGAGATGAAAGCCTTGGCGCCGTCGAGCACATAGGCGTCGCCGTCACGCCGCGCCTTGGTGGTCAGGCTCGCGGCATCCGACCCCGAGTCCGGTTCGGTCAGGCAGTAGCTGGCGAAATGCTCCATCGAACACAGTTTCGGCAGGAAGCGCTGGCGCGCGTCGTCACTGCCGTAGGTGTCGATCATCCAGGCGACCATGTTGTGGATGGAGATATAGGCCGCGGTCGAGGTGCAGCCTTGCGCCAGTTCCTCGAAGATCAGCGCTGCGTCGAGCCGGGTCAGGTTGGAGCCGCCGACGTCGTCGCGGACATAGATGCCGGCAAAGCCGAGCGCGGCCGCCTCGCGCAAGGCGTCGACCGGAAAGATCGAGCCTGCATCCCAGTCGCGCGCGTGCGGCATCATCGCCTCGCGGGCGAACTGCCGCGCGGTGGCCTGAAAAGCCAGCTGTTCTTCGCTCAGGGAAAAGTCCATCGGCCCGGTCGCCTCCCTGCCGCTTTGCTAGCAGGCCGCAGGGCGACGACCAAGACCCCCTGTTGGCGATAATCAGGACGGCGATGCGACCTTCATCAGGACGAGCCCGGACACGATCAGTCCGGCCGCCACCACGCGCATGATGTTCACATCCTCGCCGAACATGATGACACCGGCAATGAAGGCGCCGACCGCGCCGATACCGGTCCACATCACATAGGCGGTACCGACCGGCAAACTGCGCATCGCCAGCGACAGCAGCACCACGCTGGCGATCATGCCGACAATGGCGATGACCGACGGTATCGGCTTGGTGAATCCATGCGACGCCTTGAGCGCCAGCGCCCAGACGATTTCCAATAGACCGGCGGCGACGAGAGTAATCCAGACCATGACGGCCCTCATGATGAGCGCCGGGCCGTCCCGGGCGGAAGGTTGACGCGGTGCCGTGGGTATTCAGGGCACGCTCGAGGTCGTGGCCTCCCCCGCCAATTTAGAAACCCGGCCGTCCGGGTCAAGGCGGCTGCCCTGCATGGCAGGCGGGTCCTGTCCGGGTGGCGGGCGCCGCGCGAAGCGGCTATGAGAGGGCTGTCTGGAGTCAAAGCCCATGGCCATCAAGTACGGACGCCCTCTGCAGCACACCGCGCGCTTCGCCCCCGGCGAGGCGAGCGCTGAACCGCTCGACCTCACGGTGCGCATGCGCCGCAACCGGCGCGCCGATTGGGCGCGCCGCATGGTGCGCGAGAACGTCATCACCACCGACGACCTGATCTGGCCAATCTTCGTCATGGACGGCGACAAGGCCCGCCAGCCGGTCGCGCCGATGCCCGGCGTCGAGCGCCTGTCGGTCGATCAGGCGGTGCGCGAGGCCGTGCGCGCGGCCCAGCTCACCATCCCCTGCATCGCCATCTTCCCTTACACCGATCCGAGCCTGCGCGACGCGAACGGCAGCGAGGCGCTCAACAGCGACAATCTCGTCTGCCGCGCCGTGCGCGCCATCAAGAAGGAAGTGCCGGACATCGGCATTCTCTGCGACGTCGCGCTCGATCCCTATACCAGCCATGGCCATGACGGCTTGCTGCGCGACGACGGCGTCATCCTCAATGACGAGACCGTCGACGTGCTGGTGCGTCAGGCGCTGGTGCAGGCCGAAGCCGGCTGCGACATCATCGCGCCGTCCGACATGATGGACGGCCGCGTCGGCGCCATCCGCGAAGGCCTCGATGCGGCGAAGCTGAGCGATGTGTCGATCATGGCCTATGCGGCGAAATACGCCTCCGCCTTCTATGGCCCGTTCCGCGACGCCGTCGGCTCCTCGAAGACGCTGAACGGCGACAAGCGCACCTATCAGATGGACCCGGCCAACACCGACGAGGCGCTGCGCGAAGTCGCGCTCGACATCGAGGAAGGCGCCGACATGATCATGGTCAAGCCAGGCATGCCCTATCTCGACATCTGCGCGCGGGTGAAAGATGCCTTCGGCATGCCGACCTTCGCCTATCAGGTGTCGGGCGAATACGCGATGATCATGGCCGCTGCGAACAATGGCTGGCTCGACGGTGAGCGCGCGATGATGGAAAGCCTCATGGCGTTCAAGCGCGCGGGATGCGACGGCATCCTCACCTACTTCGCGCCGCGCGTGGCGGAAAAGCTGCGCGACATCAAGTAAGGCGCGCTATGCCGCCCGCGCTCAGCGGGCCCGTCCGTCCATCGAATAGCGCCCTGCTCCGGTGCCGGCCAGCATCAGGAAGGCGCCGCAGATCGACAGGTTCTTCACGGCGTGGATCATGTTGTTGGTCTGATCGGGGCCCGCCGGCTGATTCCAGAAATCGTGGAAGAAGTAGGTCGTGACAAGGGTGAAGACCAAAAGACCGAGCGCCACCAGCCGCGTCTGCAGACCGACGACAATCAGCAACGCGCCAGCCACTTCGGTCACCGCCGCAAGCGTGGCGAGGATCATCGGCTGCGGCAGGCCCTTTGTCGCGATCATGCCGGCAACGCCGGCCAGATCGGTGAATTTCTGGAAGCCGGACATCAGATAGATCACGACCAGAGCGATGCGGCCGATAAGCAATGCGGTGTCGGTAAAGGGCGACGTGGCATAGGCCGGACCGGCCGGCGTGTAGGCAGTGGACATTTGTCATCTCCCGTTGGGGACGCGCATTCAGCCAAGAACGCCGACAGCGCCCGACAAGTTCCACCCCGGATCAGTCCGGCATTGGCCCCGAGCCCAGCCGCTTCGGTTTGTAACCGTCGGCATCGAGCGCGGCCATGACTTCACGGGCATGGGCGGCATCGCGCGTCTCGATGGTGACGTCGAGGCTGGCCCCCTTGGCCGGAACGTCGAGTAGCAGACGGCGGTGTTCGACCTCGAGGATGTTGGCGCCAAGCTGGCCAAGCCTGGTTGCAATGATGCCGAGCACGCCCGGTTGATCGGGGATGATCAGGCGGAAGGCGACGATGCGCGTCTCGCGCTCAAGTTCGCGCACCATGATGGACGCGAGAATGCGCGGGTCGATATTGCCGCCGCACAGGATGAGACCGACGCGCTTGCCCTTGAAACGGACCGGTTCGGCGAACAACGCGGCGAGCCCGGCGGCGCCGGCGCCTTCGGCCATGGTCTTCTGCAAGGTGAGATAGGCATTCACCGCACGTTCGAGATGAGCCTCGTCGACGAGGATCACGTCGGAGACGAGTTCGCGTATAATCGGCAAAGTCAGCTTGCCGACATTCTTGACCGCGATGCCTTCAGCGAGCGTCGGGCCACCGACCGGCCGGTTGCCGTGCTCCAGCGCATTCCACACCGCGGGATAAAGCAGCGCCTCGGCGCCGATGACCTCGATCTTCGGATTGCGCGCCTTGGCGGCGATGGCATTGCCGGAGATCAGCCCTCCGCCGCCGATCGGAATCACCATCATGTCGAGATCGGGCACATCCTCGAACATTTCCAGCGCGATGGTGCCCTGACCGGCGATGACCTTCTCGTCATCGTAAGGATGCACAAGCGTCATGCCGCGCTCGGCCTGGATCGCCTCGCAGCGCGCCTGCGCATCGGCCACCGTCTCGCCGTAAAGCACCACCTCGGCGCCATGCGAGCGGGTCGCCGCGACCTTCACATGCGGCGTGGTCACCGGCATGACGATGGTCGCCGGAATGCCCAGCCGCGCGGCATGATAGGCAACCGACTGCGCATGATTGCCGGCCGACATGGCGACAACGCCGCGGCCGCGCTCGGCCTCGGTCAGCGACGACAGCTTGTTGAGCGCGCCACGGTCCTTGAACGAGTTGGTGACCTGAAGGTTCTCGTATTTGACGAAGACCTCGGCCCCGGTCAGCGCCGACAACCGCGGCGCCGGCAGCATCGGCGTGCGCAGCACCGCGCCGGCAATGACCCGTCGGGCGGCTTCGATATCAGAGATGGTAACGGTCACAAAAGGCTCCGATTCGGGTAGGCTCTGCCGCACCATGCCGCAGGTCGCCCCGCTCTGCCAACCGCCTACCGCCCCTTGCGGAGGCTTCGGCGGCGGGCCATTTGCGGTTATGCTGGCGCTGAATTCGTCCCTGGGGCTTTGCAATGTCGATCTCGATGGATGTCCGGCCGCATGCTTATGACCCGGACCTGAACCCGGAATTGTTCGAGGGCGTGCTGTCGCGCCGCGTAGTCGCCTTCATGATCGACTTCGTCGTCATGGCCGCGCCGGTGATCCTCGCGGCGATGGTCATCTTCGTGTTCGGCATTGTGACGCTGGGCTTCGGCTGGGCGCTGTACTGGCTGCTGCCGCTTGCCTCGGTGATCTGGGCGATCGTCTATTTCGGCCTGGGCGTTGCCGGCGAGCGCTCGGCCACCATCGGCATGCGGGTGATGGATCTCGAAATGCGCACCTGGTACGGCGCGCCGGCCTATTTCGTCCTCGGCGCCGTCCATGTCATCCTGTTCTGGGTGTCGGTATCGGCGCTGACGCCGTTCGTTCTGTTGGTGCCGTTCTTTAACCGCCGCAAGCGGTTGCTGCACGACATTCTGCTCGGCACGGTGATCGTCAATAACGCCGCGCGCGCCTCTGCCCTGCGCGGTTTCGCCGGCAGCCCGGCGCAACCACTTTGACGGCGGCCTCCGGCCGCGCAATGCTGGAGGGGATACCCCGAGTCCCACAGGCGATGAACCGACAGGCCAGCGACCGGAACCCGTGACCCAGCATTCCCGCGACACGCCGCAATTCTACCTGACTGCGCCGTCGCCCTGCCCTTACCTCAAGGGCCAGGAAGAGCGGAAGGTGTTCACCCATCTGGTCGGCTCGCGCGCCGGCGAGCTCAACGACCTGCTCACCCATGGCGGCTTCCGCCGCAGCCAGTCGATCGCCTATCGCCCCGCCTGCGAAACCTGCCGCGCCTGCGTCTCGGTGCGCGTCGTGGTGGATGACTTCAAGCCGTCACGCAACATGCGCCGTAATCTCGACCTCAACAGCGACATTATCGGCGACATGCGCCATCCGGCGCCGACCTCAGAGCAGTATTCGGTGTTCCGCGCTTATCTCGACGCGCGCCACCGCGACGGCGGCATGGTTGATATGACTGTGCTCGACTACGCCATGATGGTCGAGGACAGCCACGTCGAAACCCGCGTCGTCAATTATCGCCTGCGTGACGCCGATTCAGGCTTCACCCATCGCGGCGCCGGCGAATTGATGGCCGTGGCGCTGACCGACGTTCTCTCCGACGGGCTCTCGATGGTCTATTCGTTCTACGATCCTGAACAGGCGCACCGCTCGCTCGGCACCTACATGATCCTCGACCACATCGTCCGCGCCAAGGCGATGGGCCTGCTTTATGTCTATCTCGGGTACTGGGTGCAGGGCTCGAAGAAGATGGATTACAAGGGCCGCTTCCTGCCGCAGGAACGCCTGATGCCGGCGGGATGGACGCGGATCGAGAAATAATCCCGATCAGGCAACTGTCGTGCGCGCGCGCCGCCAGACGCCGTGCTTGGGCGCAAAGAGAAACGCCGCCACAAAAAACACGGCCTGGGTCAGAACGATGCAAGCGCCGGTCGCGCCATCGAGGTGGAAGCTGGCAATGGTGCCCAGCGCCGCCGACACCGTCGCCACCACGGTCGCGATCACCAACATGCGGCCGAAACTGTCGGTCAACAGGTAGGCGGTGGCTCCGGGAGCAATCAGCATGGCGATCACCAGGATGATGCCAACCGCCTTGAGCGACGCGACAATAGTCAGCGACAGCAGCACCAGCAGCCCGTAATGCAGCACCCGCACCGGCAGGCCGATGGTGCGGGCATGATTGGGATCGAAACAGTAAAGAAGAAGATCGCGCCGTTTGATCAGCACGATCAGAAGCGTGCCGCCGGCGACAAATCCTGTCTCAACAAGATCCTGCACCGTAACGCCAAGCACATTGCCGAAAAGGATGTGCAGCAGGTGCTGATCGGTTTCGATCTTGCTGAAGATCACGAGGCCGAACCCGAACATGCCGGAGAACACGATGCCCATCACCGTGTCTTCCTTCACGCGGCTGTTCTCCTTGAGATAGCCGGTAAACAGCGCGCAGGACAGGCCAGCGACGAAAGCGCCGATCGCCAGCGGAATACCCGCGACATAGGCCAGCACGATGCCGGGCAGTACAGCGTGCGAAATGGCGTCGCCCATCAGCGACCAGCCCTTTAGCACCAGATAGCATGACAGAATCGCACAGACCGCCGCCACCAGCAGTGACACGAGGAGCGCCCGCTGCATGAACGGGTAGCTGAGCGGCACGACGAGCCAGTCGAACAGAATATTCATGCCGCCGCCTCGATCGCCTCAATCCGCCGCCGCGCTGCCAGCACGCCGTGCTTGGGCGCAAGGAAGAAAGCAATCAGGAACAGCAGCGTCTGCAGGCAGACGATGACGCCACCGGTGGCGCCGTCGAGGAAGTAGCTGATATAAGCGCCGGTGAAACTGGTCGTCACTCCAAGCGCGACACTGATAATGATCAGCCGGCCGAACCGGTCGGTCAGCAGATAGGCGGTGGCGCCCGGCGTCACCACCATCGCGATCACCAGACAGGCGCCGACGGTCTGCAAGGCGGCAACCGTGCAGGCGCTCAGCAGCGTGAAGAATAATCCCTTCAGAAACGTGGTGTTGATGCCGATGCTGCGGGCGTGGCTCTCGTCGAAGAAAGTCACCATCATGTCCTTCCAGACCAGCAGCAGGATGACGAGCGACACCCCGGCGATGATCGCGACCTGAACCACATCTTCGTCGGCAATGGCCAGAATATTGCCGAGCACGATCGACTGGATGCTGACCGAGGTCGGCCAGATCGACGCCATCAAGAGTCCGAGCGCGAACAGCGCGGTGAACACCAGGCCAATCACCGCATCCTCGCGCAATCGCGATTTCTGCTTGACGAAATTCATCGCCACCGAGGCAAGGATGCCGGCAAAGAAAGCACCAACCGCGAACGGCGCGCCGAGGATATAGGCGCCGGCAACACCGGGCACGATCGAATGGCCCAGCGCATCGCCCATCAGCGACCAGCCCTTGAGCATCAGATAGGCCGAGAGAAAAGCGCAGACGCCGCCGACCAGCGCGCTCACCCACATGGCTTTCAGCATGTAGCCGTACTGGAACGGAATCAGCAGTTCCGTGAGCAGCGCGTTCATGTCATTTGTCATCCAGATCCTGGCGACGGCTGTGCTTGTCGCCGTACAGCACCAAAGGCCGCTCGTCGTCCGTCAACACCGTAACGCTGCGGGCATCGGCATCGTCATGCAGCGCGGGACCGCCGAGCTGGAAGTTGCGCAGTACGCCGCCGAACGTCAGTTCGAGGTTTTTCTGGGTGAACACCTCCGCCGTCGGCCCCGCCGCCAGCACTGTGCGGTTAAGCAGTACCACGTGGTCGCAGAAATCAGGGACGCTGCCGAGATTGTGCGTCGACACCAGCATCAGATGACCCGAGGCGCGCAATTCGCGCAGCAGGCCGACAATGGCCGCCTCGGTCTTCACATCAACGCCGGTGAAGGGTTCGTCGAGCAGGATGATGCGGCCTTCCTGCGCCAGCGCCCGCGCCAGAAACACCCGCTTCTTCTGGCCGCCGCTGAGTTCGCCGATCTGCCGCTTGCGGTAGTCGCTCATGCCGACGCGCTCCAGCGCCTCGTCGACCTTGTAGTGGTCGGCGCGCGAGGCCATGCGCAGGAAATTCATGTGGCCATAGCGGCCCATCATCACCACGGTCTCGACCAGCACCGGGAAATTCCAGTCGACGTCTTCGCTTTGCGGCACATAGGCGACGATGTTGCGCTTCAGCGCCTCGTCGACGGTCAGCCCGCAAAGCCGCACCTCGCCGGCGGTCGGACGCACGAAGCCCATGATCGCCTTGAAGATCGTCGACTTGCCGCTGCCGTTGACGCCGACCAGCGCGCAGATCGTGCCTGGATCGAGGTCGAACGAGGCATCGCGCACGGCGGTGAAGCCGTTCGGATAAGTGACGTTGAGGGCGCGCACTGAAATGCTGGCGCCGAGCTTTGCGTCAGCAGCAACGCCGATCTCGGGTACGGGCGCATTCACTTGCCGAATCCCTTGGCGATGGTTTCCACCGTCACCTTCAGGAGATCGAGGAAGGTCGGCACCGGACCGCCGGCCGCGCTGAGCGAGTCGACATACAGCACGCCACCGTAGCGCGCGCCGCTCTCGCGCGCCACCTGCTTGGCGGCGCGATCCGAGATCGTGCTTTCGCTGAACACGACAGGCACCTTGTTCTTGCGCACCAGATCGATGACCTTGCGCACCTGCTGCGGGGTGCCCTGCTCGTCGGCATTGATCGGCCAGAGATAGGCCTCGCGCATCTGGTAATCGCGCGTCAGGTAGCTGAACGCGCCTTCGCTCGACACTAGGATGCGCTGGCCTTCGGGAATGGCCGACAACCGCTTGCGCAGCGGCTCGTCCAGCGCCTTGATCTTGGCCGCATAGGCGACGGCATTGCGATTGTAGGCTTCCGCATTGGCAGGATCATATTTGACGAATGCTTTGCGGATATTCTCGACATAGATCAGCGCGTTCGATGGCGACATCCAGGCGTGCGGATTGGGCTTGCCGCTATAGGGCCCCTCGGAAATGCCCATCGGCTCGATGCCCTCGGTGACAACCACGCTCGGCACATCCTTGACGTTCTGGAAGAATTTTTCAAACCAGCGCTCGAGGTTGAAGCCGTTCCACAGCACGAGACCCGCCTCCTGCGCCCGGACGATGTCGAGCGGCGTCGGCTGATAGTCATGGATTTCAGCGCCCGGCTTGGTGATGGATTCGACGACGGCGGCGTCGCCGGCGACATTCTGCGCGATGTCCCGGATGACGGTGAAAGTGGTCACGATCTTGAACTTTTTAGCCTGAGCCCCTGCGCTGGGAGGCCATCCCAGAATAGCCGTCGCGATCAACGCCGCGCCCAGGACAAAGCGTAGAACGGGCAATTTCTTGGTCATGGTACCTTCTCGTTGACACCCGCGGCTTCAGGGCAAACCGGCCACACTAAAAACGAGTACCTTAGTTGCGACTAATTTGCAATTGCAACTTTATGGAACTTTGCCCGCGGCGCGGGATTGTCGCCGGACTTAAAGCCCTGACACACGGGCGCGACTCGGGGGTATCTGCCGGCATGACGAGCATTCGAGCCCGGGCGGCATGGATTTCCCTTACCCTTCTGGCTCTGTGGCTGGCTTCCGGCCCGGCCTTTGCGGCGGGTGAGGCCTCCAAAGGCCCCTCCGAGGTCATCTTCATCGCCCAGCTCGTCGCGCTGATGCTGACAGGCCGCCTGCTCGGCGAAGCCATGCTGCGGCTCGGCCAGCCGGCCGTCATGGGTCAGCTCCTCGCCGGCATTCTGCTCGGCCCTTCCCTGTTCGGCTTCCTGGCGCCGGACCTGCAGCACATGCTGTTTCCGAAATCCCCCGAGCAGAAGGCGATGCTCGACGGCATCTCGCAGGCCGGCATTCTGCTGCTGCTGCTGCTGACCGGCATGGAGACCGACCTTCGCCTGGTGCGCGCCACCGGCAAGGCCTCGGTCTATGCCTCGCTGATGGGCATCGTGGTGCCTTTCGGTTGCGGCGTGACGCTCGGCTACTTCATGCCGGCCGACATGCTGCCGCATCCCGACCATCGGCTGATCACCGCGCTCTTCCTCGGTACCGCCTTGTCGATCGCGTCGGTGAAGATCGTCGCCATGGTGGTGCGCGAGATGAACTTCATGCGCCGCAATGTCGGGCAAGTGATCCTCGCTTCCGCGATCATTGACGACAGCGTCGGTTGGATCATCGTCTCGATCATCTTCTCGCTGGCGATGCACGGCGAAGTCGATGCCCTGTCGCTGGCGCAGAGCGTGGTCGGCACCTTCGTCTTCATGGTGGTGAGCCTAACCATCGGTCGCCGCCTCGTCTTCTTCGCCATCCGCTGGGCCAACGACGTGCTGATGAGCGACTTCGCGGTCATCACCGCCATCCTGATCATCATGGGCGCGATGGCACTCACCACGCATCTGATCGGCGTACATTCGGTGCTCGGCGCCTTCGTCGCTGGCATTCTGGTCGGTGAATCGCCGATCCTGACCAAACATATCGACGAGCAGTTACGCGGCCTGATCACGGCCTTCTTCGCGCCGGTATTCTTCGGCCTCGCCGGCCTGTCGGCGGATCTGACCATCCTCGCCAATCCGGAAATTGCCATCGCCACCGCGGGGCTGATCCTGATCGCCAGCATCGGCAAGTTCAGCGGCGCTTTCATCGGCGCTGAATTGGGCGGCCTGACCAAGCGCGAGGGATTTGCGCTGGCCTGCGGCATGAATGCACGCGGCTCGACCGAGGTCATCATCGCCTCCGTCGGCCTGGCGATGGGCGCGCTGACGCCGAATCTGTTCACGATGATCGTGACCATGGCGGTGGTGACCACCCTGGCGATGCCGCCGACCTTGCGCTGGGCGCTGTCGCGCATTCCGCTGAGCAAGGACGAGAAGCAGCGGCTGGAGCGCGAGGAAGTCGAACAACAGGGCTTTCTCGCCCATATCGAACGGCTGCTGCTGGCGGTGGACGATTCCACCAACGGCACATTTGCCACGCGGCTGGCCGGCATCATCGCCGGCACGCACGAAATGCCGACCACGGTGATGCACATCACCGATGGCGATATCGACGACAAGAAGCACGTGAAGAAGGAGACGTCCAAAGCCAAGGACGCCGCCACCATCGTCCAGGAAGTCGCCGAACGCGCCGAACACGCCAAGACACCGAAGGAACAGAGTTTGCTGACGCTTGAGGTCAGCACGCTGGTCCGCAAGCCGCATCCCGATATCGTCGCCGAGGAAGCCGAGAAAGGTTACGGCGCCATGATCGTCGGCCTCGACAAGATGGTGGCGCGCAAGAACGAATTCCACGACGCCGTGACCAAGCTCGCCGCCGGCTTCGAAGGCCCCCTGCTGATCGCCGACGCGCGCACGGAACACCGCAAGCATCCACTGCACGGCACGATCAGCATACTCCTGCCCATCAACGGAACCGAGGTGTCGCGCCGCGCCGCCGAGGTCGCGATCGCCATTGCGCGCGCGAGCAAGGCGCCGGTGACCGCACTCTATGTCGCGCCGAACGGCAAGGCGCGGTCGCGCCGCGCCGAAGAGGCGATCCTCAAGGACATTGCGACCATGGCGGCGAGCTATTCGGTGGATGTGCGCACGGCGGTGCGCAGCGAAGCCGCCGCCGGCGAAGCCATCCTCAAGGAAGCTGCGCGCCGCAATCACAATGTTATCGTCCTCGGCACGGGCCGCCGGCCCGGCGAGAAGCTCTATTTCGGCGACACGGCGGCGGCGCTGATCGAGACCGCGCCCCAATCGCTGGTGTTCGTGGTGAGCTGAGTTATGCGCGCGAGACGGGCCCGCCGCGCGACCTAAAAAGGTGCCCGCGCGACCCGCATTGTGCTATCCGCCACCGGAATTCCTACCGCAGGCGACTTCATGACAAGCGACGACAAAGCCAAGGCCTCCCATAGGGGGCCGGTGCAGGATGCATTCGATCCGGCAAGCCACGGATGGACGCCATACAGCGACGAGGGCTTCATCGGTCTCGTCGGGCCCTTCTGGCAGCGCCCCCACGACGACGGATTTCACTACGCCTTTCTCGCGGAGCCGAAACATCACAACCTTCGCGGCGTGGTGCAGGGCGGCATGCTGATGACCTTCGCCGATCGAGCAATGGGCATGGCCGCGCGCCATGCCAATCACAACCTGCCGCAAGCCACCGTCCAGCTCGACGTGCATTTCATCGACGCCGTGCAAATTGGCGAGTTCGTCGAGGCGCACTGCCGGGTCGTGCGCAAAACGCGCACGTTGATCTTCATGGAGGCCGACCTTCTGGTCGGCACGCGCGTAGTCACAACCGCACACGGCATCTGGAAGATCTTGCGGGCGAAGGCCTGACTTCGCCGTTGTCTCACTCTTCCGTCTTCTTCGCCGTCGGCGCGCCCTTGAACTTGTTGTTCTTCGGCAGGCCCTGCGCAATGCGGCCGGCATCGGCGCGGTTGCCGCGCCAGTCCTTGAGATCCTTCATCGACAGGGTCTGCGTGCGGCCGGCGCCATCGACCCAGGACAGGCCATCGGTGGCCTTGAAGGTCGTGAGGTCGGACAGGCCCTTCTGCAGGTAGCGCTGCAGGCGCACGCCGCGGCCCTTGGTCATCTCCGGCACCTGATCGAGACGGAACACCACCATCTTGCGGTTCTCTCCGATCACGGCGACGGTGTCGCCATCGACCACGTTGAGCGCCGCCGCCTTGTCGGGCGCCTTCAGGTTCAGAACCTGCTTGCCCTTGCGCGTGGTGCCAAGGCACTCGTCTTCCGGCACGACGAAGCCGTTGCCTTCATAGCTGGCGACGACGAACTTACGGCCGCCCTGGAAGGCCAGACCTGCGACGATATCGGCGTCGGCCTCGATGTCGAAGAACATGCGGATCGGCTCGCCATGACCGCGACCGCCGGGCAGCTTGGAAGCATCGAGTGTGTAGAACTTGCCGTTGCCGGCAAAGATCAGAATTTTGGCCGTGGTCTCGGTCTGGAACGCAAATTTCAGACTATCGTCGGTCTTGAACGAGACGCCGGACAGATCGAACTGGTGGCCGCGCAGCGCGCGGATCCAACCCTTTTCCGACACCACGACCGTAATCGGCTCGCGCACGGCAAGCGCCTCTTCGATGGCGGCCTCGTCATGTTCGGGCGCCGTCGAAAAATCCGTGCGACGCTTGCCGAGCTCGGTCTTCGGACCGAACTGGGTTTTCAGTTCCTTGACCTGCGCAGCAATGGTTTTCCATTGCATGTCGGTCGAGCCGATGAGTTTCTTCAGGCCGGCACGCTCTTCGTTGAGCTTCTTCTCTTCGCCGCGGATTTCCATTTCCTCGAGCTTGCGCAAGTTGCGCAGGCGCATGTTGAGGATGGCGTCGGCCTGCACCTCGGTGATCTTGAAGGTCTTCATCAGGACGGGCTTGGGCTCGTCCTCGGTACGGATGATCTTGATGACCTTGTCGAGATTCAGATAAGCGACCAGATAGCCACCCAGCACTTCGAGGCGATGCTCGATCTCGGCAAGGCGATGCTTGGAGCGGCGCAGCAATACGTCGCGGCGGTGCTCCAGCCACTCAGTCAGCGCTTCGGCGAGGCCCAGCACCTTAGGGATGCGGCCCTTGACCAATACGTTCATGTTGAGCGGGATGCGCGTTTCCAGCTCGGTGAGCTTGAAAAGCGACTCCATCAGGATGGTGGCGTCGACGGTGCGGGCGCGCGGTTCGATGACCAGACGCACGTCCTCTGCCGATTCATCGCGGATGTCGGCGACCAGCGGCAGCTTGCGCTCGTTGAGCAGCTCGGCCAGCTTCTCCACCAGACGCGACTTCTGCACCAAGTACGGCATCTCGGTGATGACAATGATGTAGGTGCCGCGCGAGCCCTCCTCCACGCCCCACTTGGCACGGACGCGGAACGAGCCGCGGCCGGTATTGTAGGCCTCGGCAATCGCCTCGGGCGGATCGACGATGATGCCACCGGTCGGAAAATCCGGACCCTTGACGTATTTCAGCAAGGTCTTGCTGCGCGCGTTCGGCGTCTCGATCAGATGCAGCGCGGCGTCGGCAAGTTCCGCAATGTTGTGCGGCGGGATCGAGGTCGCCATGCCGACCGCGATGCCCTGCGAACCGTTGGCCAGCAAATTGGGAAACGCCGCCGGCAGCACGATCGGCTCGTCGTTGGAGCCGTCGTAGCTCGGGCGGAAATCGACCGCGTCCTCGTCGAGGCCATCGAGCAGAAGCTTGGCCACTTCGGTGAGGCGCGACTCCGTGTAGCGCATCGCCGCGGCGTTATCGCCGTCGATATTGCCAAAGTTGCCCTGGCCATCGACCAGCGGATAACGCTGCGCGAAATCCTGGGCCAGGCGCACCATGGCGTCGTAGATCGCCTGGTCGCCATGGGGATGGAAGTTGCCCATCACATCGCCGACCACCTTGGCCGACTTCTTGAACGCGGCGCCGGGATCGAGGCGCAGGCTGCGCATCACATGCAGGATGCGACGATGCACTGGCTTCAGGCCATCGCGCGCATCGGGCAACGCCCGGTGCATGATGGTGGACAGTGCATATGCCAGGTAGCGTTCTTCCAGCGCCGACTGCAGCGCAACCGGCTCGACGATGCCGCCCGGCGGGCCGCCGTTATTGGGGGGAATCACTTTTTTTGCCATGCGGCAGGGGATACTGCGACCCGGCGGACCGAACAAGACCCCGGGCGAGCCCGATTCGGTCGATGAACAGCCGATGAATGCCCCGGCCAGCCAATTTTCGAGATTTCTTCTTTATCGTGCGAACCGGGTAGCGACTTCAGGCGTTCCTTGCTGCGGCAATCCGTACCGGAACCACTCGACCCCGTACCGGACTGTGCGAAATGGCCGCCAATGGAGTTGTGATCCATGTCACAGCCGGAACCTTTTGGAATGGCATGATGCAATCATATTTGGCGCCACCATCCCGGCGTCGTCACTCGGAGGAAATACAATGCGCGCTTTGATCCTTTCATCCCTCTTTGCCCTCGGCCTTGGGCTGGCCGGTGCAACGTCCGCCAGCGCCGCGCCGATCGCCGATATCAACGCCGCCGTGGCTGGTCAGGCCATGGTCGATCATGTTCAGTACTATCGGCCTCGCTATCGCCACCGCGTGCGTTGCCATAACGTCCGCGTCTGCCGCATGACGCCGTGGGGCCGTCGCTGCCACTACGAGCGCGTTTGCCGCCGTTGGTAATTCAGTGGCGTGATCGCATGCAAAGGCCCGGTGGCGACGCCGGGCCTTTTCGTTTTCTCAGCACTTATGCCGAGCTACCTGTGTCGATCGCCAACTCTACGGGCAATCGCCACCACAAGCGCAACCACAAGCGCAACCACAATCAAAACGCCCGCGATGACGAATGTGGTCCGCAGACCGGAAATTAATGCGCCTGGGGATGCTGTCGCGATGTCAGCCGCCGCCGTCGAGACCGCAAACACCGCGCCCATCACCGATGCGCCGGTGATGAGTCCCAGATTTCGCGACAGGTTGAGCACGCCGGAAACAACGCCACGCTGATCGGCCCGGACATCCATCATGACGGTCGTGTTGTTGGCCGCCTGGAACAACTGATAACCAGGCGTGAGGATGGCAATTCCGGCGACGTAGCCGGCAAGACCAAACAGCGCCGGCAACACCGACAGTGCGAATGACCCGGCCGCCAGCGCCGCCAGGCCGCCGACAACAACGACGGGCGCGCCCAAATGATCGACAAGGCGGCCAGCCGGAAACCCGGTGAGCACAGAGATGAGCGGACCTATCGACATCACGAGCCCGACACCGGCGGGATCAAGTCCAAGGCCGCGGGCCAGATAAAACGGCCCGACGACGAATGTCGTCATGATCACGGTCGAAACCAGCACATTCATGGCGAGGCTTCGTGCCAGCATGGGTTCACGAAACATGGCGGGCCGGACAAGCGGCGAAGCCACCCTCGCCTCCACGAACACAAAGACACCAATACCGATAACCGACGCCAGCAGCAGACCGGCGTTGAGCGCCGCGAAATGGCCGCGGCCGATCGTCATCGCAAGCGCGTAGGCGGCCAGTGTCAGTGCCAGCAACAATGTCCCAAGACCATCGAAACCGCCGGCGTTTCTCTCCGACCGATCTTTCGGCAAAGCGCGAAAGGCAAGAATGAAAGTCAAAATGCCCAGCGGCACGTTTACGAGAAAGATGGCGGGCCAGCCGAATGCAGCGATCAGAATGCCGCCCAGCGATGGACCGAAGGCCGTGCCGATGGCGGACATCGTCCCGAGCAAGCCCATGGCGCTGCCGGTCCGCTCCTTGGGAACGGTCTCCCCGACAAAGGCCATGGTGAGCGCCATCATGATGGCAGCGCCCAATCCCTGCACAGCCCGCGCCGCGATCAACAGCCAGAGCGACGGCGCCATGCCACAGACACCCGAGGCCACGGTGAACAGCACAATCCCGGCCAGCAGGAGGCGCCGACGGCCGGCCATATCGCCAAGCCGTCCGGCACTGACGATCAAAGTTGTAATGGCGAGCAGATAGGCCAGGACGATCCACTGTACCGCCTGGAAGGATGCGCCAAACGCATCGGCAAAATTCGGCAGAGCGACATTGGCGCTGCTGGTGCCGAGAGATGGCAGCAGCATGGAGAGCGACAGGCTGACCAGCGTCCACAGGACGGGCCCTGCCCGTGTGGCATCTGCGGCTGGTGCTGTATCCCGGTCGGCAATGGTTGTCTTCACGGCGAAATCCGTCTGTTGCGGCCCTCGAACGGGCGCTACAGACCTAGTGCCATTCGTGACAAGGCGGAATGTGCATCGATTGCACTTTATTCGTGCGTTTAGCGCCATGTATGGCGGACCTGTGCTAGGATTGGTCCATGCCGACGCCCGATCTCAACCTGCTGGTCGCCCTCGACGTGCTGCTCACCGAGCGCAGCGTGGCGCGCGCCGCCAAACGTCTGCGCTTGAGCCCATCGGCCATGAGCCGAGCGCTGGCGCGCTTGCGCGAGACAACGGGCGATCCGCTGCTGGTGCGGGCCGGCCGAGGCCTCGTCCCCACGCCGCGGGCGCTGGACATGCGCGAGCGCGTCGCCACGCTGGTGCAGAATGGGCAAGCCGTTCTTCGCCCGGTCGAGGCACTCGACCTCAAGAGACTCGCCTGCGTCTTCACAATTCGAGCGACCGATGGCTTTGCCGAATATGTCGGACCGGCGCTTATTGCCCGTCTCGAGAAGGAAGCACCCGGCGTACGGCTGCGTTTCATGCAAAAGCCGGACAAAGACAGCGCCCCTCTGCGTGAAGGCGTGGTCAACCTGGAAATTGGCGTCATCGGGCCGACAACCGGCCCGGAAATACGGACGCAAGCCTTGTCCCGGGATCGTTTCATCGGTGTTGTGCGTCAAGGCCATGCGCTGACCCGGGGAAAGATCACACCTGAACGCTACGCGGCCGGCCGGCACGTTATGGTATCACGGCGTGGGCTGGATCACGGACCGATCGACGAAGCGCTGAGAGCGCGCGGCCTGGAGCGGCAGGTCGTCACGATCGTCGGCGCGTTTACGACCGCACTTGCACTCGCGCGGGCAACCGACCTAATCGCCAGCGTTCCCGAACAATACACCGCGAATTTGCGCGTCGGGATGTTCGGCTTCCCGCTTCCTGTCCCGACCGACACGATTACCGTTTCGATGCTGTGGCATCCGCGTCTCGATGCGGATCCCGCACAGCGCTGGTTACGGAGCTGCGTCAGAGAAGTTTTTCTGGCGTCGACGTCTGTCGGCGGACAACGTCGGAGGCAACGGAAAGGCTAAGCCACCTTCGGCAGAGCCCGCGCCAGCGCGGCCAGGAAATGCATGCGCTCGTCAGCAAGCTGCATACCGCGCGGCTCCAGCACATGGCGTGCCAGGAAAAAACCGGTCAGCTTGAAGCCGTCGTCGAGATCGCTTCCATTGGGGCTCACGCGCGCGTCGATCAGGAAGGCCGGCAGTTTGAACATGCGGTCGGCATAAGGCGCCCCCGCCTCGCGCGACACCGCACGGCCTGACCTCGGAGACACATAGATCAGGTCCTCCGTGGCGCCGGTCGCGGCGCATTCTTCCAGATCGAGGCCGAAGCCAAGTTCCGACAAAAGCTGCATCTCAAAGCGAGCCACCTCCGGCGCCGCCCAGGCCGCATCCTCAAGCCGGTCAAGGATCGTCTCGAATTCGTTGAACAGGCCTTCATGCGGATCGCGCTCGGGCAGAAGCCGCATCAGCGCAGCCAGATGCGACACGCCGTAGATCGCATGCGGCGAGCCGAAATAGTCCGACGCGCGCTGGCGCAGCGGCTCGATGGTATAGTTGCCCATGTGGTCTTCGAGCCGCGCCCGCCAGGTGGCCGAAACGCTGTTTCCGGGCTGCAGCACCGGCTTCATGCGCGTGCCAAAACCGCCGCGTACCATACCGACATGGCGGCCGTGCTCGCGCGTCATCAGCTCAAGGATAGCGCTCGCCTCCCCATGGCGGCGCACGCCAATCACGATGCCCTCATCGGTCCATTGCATCGTCTAAGCCGTTCAAACCGATTCTCGGACTAATTTTGATCCAGCGCAAATACAACCGCCGCCGGTTGCCGTCCACTGAGTCTGACCTTTAGCAGAATGCATTCAAGGAGGACACCATGACGCCTTCAGAAGCGGCTGCATTGGGCGGCGGCTGCCACGGCGGCCGCAAAGTTTTGCATGGCGAAGCTGCGTGGCTCCACTGGCTTCACTGCGTTGTCGACTGGACGGTCGAATATTCATCTTTCCTGACGGCGCAAAGCAACAACATGGTCACGCCCGGTATGCAGCAAAGCGCGCTGCAGCTCGCGGACTTCTGGCGCGAGGCTGAAAAGCACGCGATGGCCCTGCATCAAGCGGCTTCCAGTCACGGCGACGATACCCCGGCCTATCTTTGGCTTCGCGACTTTCTCAATGCGACGAGCAATATCTATGTGGGCACACCGCAGTTCCGCAACGAGTACCTGAGGAAGCCCTACGAGAGCCTTCTGCAACTCGTGAAATACAAGGTCTTGAACGCGCCAAACCATCGGCAGGAGTGGGAGTGGCTTAGGCGCACCTTCGAGGAACGGCTGCCACACATCCACTGACAGACGCGCCGGCTCAACCCTTGGGAAACTCCAGCCCCATCGCGCGATAACGTTCCGGGTCGTCGCCCCAGCCTTCGCGTACCTTGACGAACAGGAACAGGTGCACCTTGGCGTCGGCGATTTCGGCGATGTCCTTGCGCGCCGCCTCACCGATAGCCCGCAGCGTCTGCCCGCCTTTTCCGATCACGATCTTGCGCTGGCTTTCGCGCTCGACATAGATCGTCTGCTCGATGCGCACATCGCCGCCGCGCAGTTCCTTCCACTGTTCGGTCTCAACCGTGGAGTGATACGGCAGCTCCTGGTGCAAACGCTCGAACAGCTTCTCGCGGGTAATTTCCGCCGCCAGTTGTCGCATCGGCGCGTCCGCGATCTGGTCTTCCGGATAGAGCCAAGGCCCTGTCGGCATCCGCTCGGCCAGCCATTGCTTCAGGTCAACCACGCCGTCGCTTTTCAGCGCCGAAATCATGAAGGTGGTCTCGAACTTGGCTTTCTCGTTCGCCGCCTTGGCGAGACCGAGCAGGCTGTCGCGCGGCACCACATCGATCTTGTTGAGGATCAGGATCTTCGGCCCGCGCACCTCCTTGAGGTGCTCAAGGATCGGCTCGATGTCCTCGTCGAGCCCTTTGCGCGCGTCCATCAGGACGGCCGTGAGGTCGGCGTCATGCGCACCGCTCCACGCCGTCGTCACCATGGCGCGGTCGAGTCTCCGCTTGGGCGCAAAGATGCCGGGCGTATCGACGAAGATGATCTGCGATTGGCCCTCGACGCTGATGCCGCGGATCAATGCGCGCGTCGTCTGCACCTTGTGCGAGACGATGGTCACCTTGGTGCCGACCAGGGCGTTCAGCAGAGTCGATTTGCCGGCGTTCGGCGCCCCGATCAGCGCGACAAAGCCGCAGCGCGTGTCCTCGCCTGCCGCTGTGCCGCTTTCGGTTTCGCTCATCACATTTTGTCCAGTTTGACGCCGACGCTGCTCAGCATCGCCGCCGCCGCGGCCTGCTCGGCCGCACGCTTCGATGTACCGACGCCCTCGGCCTGCGGCTGTTCCGGCAGCACCACCGCGATCCTGAATTGCGGATCGTGATGCGGCCCAGTGCGCGCGACTTCCTTGTAGGCCGGAGTCGGCAGGCCCCGCGCCTGCGCCCATTCCTGCAACATGGTCTTGGCATCGCGCGTGGGCTTCAGCGACTGAACCATACGATGCTGCCAGAACTTGGCAATCAGCGCTTCAGCCGCCGGATAGCCGCCGTCGACGAAAACAGCCCCGACCAGCCCCTCGCAGGCATCCGCCAAAATCGTCGTGCGCAGGCGGCCCCCGGCATGCGATTCCGAATTGCCGAGCCGTAGTTCCGGGCCAAGATCCATGTCCTTGGCAACGGCAGCGCAGGTTTCCTTGCGCACCAGATCGGCCAGCCGCTTCGACAGCTCGCCCTCATTGGCCTTGGGAAAGTTGCGATACAGCATGTCGGAGATCACGAGCCCGAGCACATGATCGCCAAGAAACTCCAGCCGCTGATAGCTGGCGACGCGGTTCTGCGGCCCGCCCGACAGCGCCGAAATATGCGTCAGCGCGCGGTCCAGCAGCGACTTGTCCGAGAAGCTGTGGCCAATCCTCTCTTCGAGCGCTGAGCGGTCTTTGACCTTGCGGCTCATCGGACGATCGTGAACAGCCGACTCCAGCGTACCGAGACCGGCCAACGCCAGAACTGCCAGGCCTGTTCGCCTTCATTGACGGAGAAGAAGATAATCTGCGCCTTACCGACGATGTTCTCGAACGGCACGAAGCCGACCGACGAGAAACGGCTGTCGGTCGAGTTGTCGCGGTTGTCGCCCATCATGAAATAATGGCCCGGGGGCACGACATATTCATCGGTGGTCTGCGGAAACCGCGTGTGATCGCTCGAGCAGTCGAGAACATTGTGCGACACGCCGTTCGGCAGCGTTTCGCGCCACTGCCTGACCCGGTCGATGAACGGATTGGGACAGGCCGGCTCGCCAACGAAATCGGCAATGCGGTCCATCTTCACCGGCTTGCCGTTGATCGACACCACGCCATCGCTGACGCGCACCTTGTCGCCCGGCAGACCGATGACGCGCTTGATGTAATCGGTCGAGGTATCCGACGGCAGACGGAACACAACGACGTCGCCGCGCTCGGGCGTCATTCCGCCGGGGATGCGGCCCGAGAACAAGGGCAGCGACAGCGGCAGCGAAAACTGGCTGTAGCCGTAGGAGTACTTGGAAACGAACAAGTAGTCCCCGACCAGCAAAGTCGCCTTCATCGAGCCGGACGGAATGTTGAAGGGCTGAAACAGGAAAGTGCGGATCACGAGCGCTATGATCAGCGCATGAAAGATGACGCGGATCGTTTCGCCGACGCCGCCTTCTTGCCGCTTGCTTCCGGATGTCACGCTCATTGCGCCTTTCGGTCCTGGCTGATGCGAACGCGGTTAAGGTCCGCAAAGCGCCCCGGCGCCGTTGTAGCGGCTGACCTTATGCAGTGCAATGAAGTTTCCCCGAAACGGCCCTTAACCCACTGGGAAATATCGGCTTATCCCGCTCACCGCGAGTCGGTGGAGTTGACCACCGGAATGGCATGGATGATGACGATGGCCTGCGCCAGCGGCCCTTCGTCGGTCATCGAAAGCTCGATCCGGGCCTCGTGCCCGCCCGGCAGAAGGGTGTGCAATTGTCTCAGCGCCCCGCCCGTCAACCGCATGGTCGGCCGGCCGCCCGGCAGGTTGACCACCCCCATGTCACGCCAGAATACGCCGTGGCTCATGCCGGTACCGAGCGCCTTGGCGCAGGCCTCCTTGGCGGCAAAGCGCTTGGCATAGGTCTCGACGCGGTTCTTGCGGCGGTCGGCCTTGGCGCGCTCGATCGGCGTAAAAATGCGCGACAGAAAGCGCTCGCCATGGCGCTCGATGGTTTTGGCGATACGGCGCGCATCGCACAGATCGGAGCCCAGGCCGACGATCATCGGAGCGCGCGCACCCGGCCGCGATCCATGGCGGCGCGCATGAACTTGATGGTCTCGGAAAGCCCTTCGAACACCGCCTCCCCGACCAGGAAATGGCCGATGTTGAGTTCGACGATCTGCGGCAGTGCCGCGATCTCCTCGGCGGTGGCGTAGTCGAGCCCGTGGCCGGCATGGACTTCGAGGCCGAGGCCTGCCGCCAGCTCCGCGCCCTTCACGATCGCCTGCCACTCGGCCTGCGCCTTCTCCTTGTCGCCATCCGCCAAAGCCTCACACCAGGCGCCGGTGTGAATCTCGATGACCGGCGCGCCAAGCGCGGCGGCGGTCTCGATCTGCTCCGGCTGCGCGCCAATGAACAGCGACACGCGAATGCCGGCGTGCTTGAGCTTGTGAATGACAGGCTTGAGATGTGTCTGCTGACTGGCAACGTCGAGACCACCTTCGGTGGTGCGCTCCTCGCGCTTTTCCGGCACCAGGCAGCAAGCATGCGGCTGGGTTTTCAGCGCCAGCGCCACCATCTCCTCGGTCGCCGCAATCTCGAAATTCAGGGGCTTGTCGATCTCGGCTTTCAACCGCGCAATATCGTTGTCGCGGATGTGCCGGCGGTCCTCGCGCAAATGCGCGGTGATGCCGTCGCAGCCTGCGGCAATCGCCAGTTTGGCCGCGCGCACCGGATCGGGATGACGTCCGCCGCGCGCGTTACGAATGGTGGCGACGTGATCGATGTTGACCCCGAGGCGTAGAGGTTTAGCCATTCACGCGCTCCGCCTTGGCGACCATCGGTTTGACCCTGAGTTGCGAGAGAATGTCGTTGAGGTGCTTCAGGTCATACACCTCCAGATCGATCAGCACATCGGTGAAATCCGGGGCGCGGCGCGTCATCGCGATATTGTCGATATTGCCGTCATGCTCGGCGATGACCTGTGCGATCTGGGCGAGCGAACCCGGCTCGTTGGCCGACTGCACCGCGATGCGGACGGGAAAACGCCGCGGCACCGCTTCGTCGGCATCCCAGCGCACGTCGAGCCAGCGTTCCGGCTTGTCCTCGAACTCGGCCAGCGCCGGCGACTGGATCGGATAAATGGTGATGCCCTCACCCGGCGAGATGATGCCGACGATACGATCGCCCGGCACCGCGCCGCCCTCCGGCGCGAAGCGGATCGGCAGATCGCCGTTGATGCCGCGGATCGGGATGGCCGGCCCGGTGGCGTCCGGCACCTTGAACTTCACCGAGGTCAGCTTGCGCAGGCCGAACCAGCCGCTGCTCGTTTCGGCCTTGGGCCGCGCCGCGTTGGCCGCAGCGCGCTCTTCCTTGTAATCAGGGTACATGGCGCGGGCGACATCGGAGGCCTTGAGCTCGCTACGGCCCACCGCTGCCATCACATCCTCAAGCGAGGCGCGCGCCAACCTTGGCAGCGCGCCGATCAGCTTGTCGTCCGAATAGACCATCTTGGCGCGCTGGAACAGGCGCTCAACGATACGGCGCCCGAGCCCGGCATATTGTTCGCGCACGGCGGTGCGCGTTGCCCGGCGGATCGCGGCGCGCGCCTTGCCCGTGACGACCAGCGCCTCCCAGGCCGACGGCGGCGACAGCTGGGCCTTGGAGGTCAGGATTTCGACCTCGTCGCCATTCATCAATTCCGAGGTGAGCGGCGCGATCTTGCCGTTGATCTTCGAGCCGACCGCGGTGTTGCCGACGTCGGTATGGACCGCATAGGCAAAGTCGATCGGCGTTGCCTTGCGCGGCAGCGCGATCAGCTTGCCCTTCGGGGTGAAGCAGAACACCTGGTCGTGGAACAGCTCAAGCTTGGTGTGCTCGAGGAATTCTTCCGGGTTGGAGGCTTCCGCCAGCGCCTCGATGGTGCGCCGGAGCCAGGCATAGGCGCTCGATTCCCGCGACAGCATTTCCGTCGGCGTACCGAGGCCATCCTTATACAGCGAATGCGCCGCGATGCCGTATTCGGCGATCTGGTGCATTTCCTTGGAGCGGATCTGCAGTTCGACACGCTGCTTGCCCGGCCCGATCACCGTGGTGTGGATCGAGCGATAGTCGTTCGCCTTCGGCGTCGAGATGTAATCCTTGAAGCGCGTCGGCACCATCGGCCACGTCGTATGAACGATGCCAAGCGCCTGATAGCACTCGGTCACGTTGCCGACGATGACGCGGAAGCCGTAGATGTCGGACAACTGTTCGAAGCCGACGCCTTTGCGCTCCATCTTGCGCCACACCGAATAGGCGCGTTTGCGTCGCCCCGAAACCGAAGCGGCGATGCCGCGCTCGGCAAGCTTGCGCGTGAGCTGGTGTTCGATCTCTGAAATCAGTTGCGCATTGAGCGCGGCAATGGAATCGAGCCGCGCCGTAACCACCTGATAGGCGTCGGGATAAAGCTCCCGGAACGCCAGGTCGTCGAGCTCCTCACGCATCTCGTGCATGCCCATGCGACCGGCGAGCGGCGCATAGATTTCCAGCGTCTCCTCCGCCGTGCGCCGGCGCGAGGCCGGCGGCATGTACTCCAGCGTGCGCATGTTGTGCAGTCGGTCGGCGAGCTTGACCAGCAGCACGCGCACGTCGTCGACGATGGCGAGCAGCAGCCTGCGGAGGTTTTCCGCCTGCTTGGCTTCCTTGGTAACGAGATCGAGCTTCTTGAGCTTGGTCAGCCCCTCAACCAGCGCGCCGATGTCGCGGCCGAACAACTGGTCGATGTCGGCGCGCGTGGCGTCGGTATCCTCGATCGTATCGTGCAGCAACGCGGCGGCGATGGTGGCGTCGTCGAGCTTGAGGTCGGTGAGAATCGCGGCGACTTCGATCGGGTGCGAGAAGTAAGGATCCCCCGAAGCGCGGCGCTGATCGCCATGCGCCTTCATGGCGTAGACATACGCGCGGTTCAGCAGCGCTTCGTCGGTCTTGGGGTTGTAGGCGCGCACCCGCTCGATGAGATCGTATTGCCGCATCATTTGCGGCTTGCGCGGCGGCGCCTTGTCCGGCGACGGCGGGACAGCCGGCGGCGGCAACGGCGCCCGGGTCAACGCCTGGCTTTGCATGCGCGGAAGGTCGGGGCGCGTGCGCATTCGGTCGGTTCCAGCCTCATAATACCGCCGAAGACGCCTCGCAGGGCCCGGCGGCCCACCATGTCATAGATATCACGTCAATTTCGCGGAGCCGCAAGCGGCCTTGCACTCTGCTTAATCATTTCCCCGTCGGGACCCTGCCCCGGTTGGGGGCCCCGCCCCCGGGAAACGATAAAGGCCCGGCACAGTGGCCGGGCCTTTACAGCAAATTTACCGTGCCGGGTGCTGCTCACTCGGCGTCGTCTTCCGGAACCTCTTCCGGCGGCGCCAGGCCTTCGAGGCCCTTGAGCAATTCTTCCTCGGTCATGCGATCCGAGGTCGGCATGTCGGCATCGTCGGCGTCCACGCCAGCGCCGATGAGCGCCGCTTCGGGCTCCGGCTCGTCCACTTCGACGTATTTCTGCAGGGAATGGATCAGATCTTCCTTCAGATCGCCCGGCGAAACGGTAGTTTCCGCGATCTCGCGCAGCGACACGACCGGATTCTTGTCGTTGTCGCGATCGATGGTGATCTGCGAACCCGACGAAATCATGCGGGCGCGGTGGCTCGCCAAAAGCACGAGATCGAAGCGGTTCTCAACCTTATCGATGCAGTCTTCTACGGTGACACGGGCCATCGGCTCGTCACTCCTCAAAGTGGTACTATTTGAGATTAGTGCGTACCTATCCTCCGCGACCGTGTTTTTCAACCCTTTTTTGTCTTGGTTTGGCCCCATCTTCCTGTTAGCGACAGCTTAAGACCGCAAGGAGGGCCGGCCGAAGGTATTATCGGTGACGGCCTTGATTGCGCGGGCCAAATGAATTGTTCATCAGGTGCCGTTGAGACCCAGATCAGTCCCTTCGACAGGCATGGCGGGCCGCACCCAGCGTGGTCGCCCGTCTGACGCCCCATTCGGCATGAAACCTACCGCAAAGCACAGCGGGCGACTTTGAGACCACAGGACCTGACCATGACCGGCGAAAAAATTGCTTTGTTCATTGACGGCGCCAATCTCTACGCCACTGCCAAATCCCTCGGCTTCGATATCGATTACAAGAAGCTGCTCAAGGAATTCCAGTCGCGCGGCAACCTTTTGCGGGCCTTCTACTACACCGCCATCATCGAGGATCAGGAGTATTCCTCGATCCGTCCGCTGATCGACTGGCTGGACTATAACGGCTACGCCGTCGTCACCAAGGCGACCAAGGAATTCGTCGACCAGACCGGCCGCCGCAAGGTCAAAGGCAACATGGACATCGAGCTTGCCGTCGATGCCATGGAGACGGCCAGCAATGTCGACCACATCGTCCTGTTCTCCGGCGACGGCGACTTCACTCGCCTTGTCGAAGCCGTGCAGCGCAAGGGCGTGCGCGTCACCGTCGTCTCGACGGTCACCACGCAGCCGCCGATGGTCGCTGACGAACTGCGCCGCCAGGCCGACGTATTCACCGACATCATCACCCTGCAAAGCAAGATCGGGCGCGATCCCTCCGAGCGCCCGATGCGTCCGCGCGAGCCCGCCGAAGGCGGTCATCATGGCGGCCATACGCCCCAGTTCCTGCAGCGTGGTCCCGCGCCGCAGCGGGCCGGCGCCGCAGCCGCTGACGACGATTTCGAGGATTAACGGACCGCGCTGCCGTGGCGCGCTCGGCCGCAACCAAACCCGACGGTTATGAGTGGCCGGACAGCGGCAAACCGGGCCGTGATTGTCCGCGCTGCCCGCGCCTTGTCGCCTATCGCCATGACTGCCGCCTCAAGCGGCCGGACTGGTTCAACGCGCCGGTGCCCTCCTTCGGATCGGCCGACGCACGCCTCCTGATCGTCGGGCTGGCGCCGGGCGTGCAAGGCGCCAACCGCACCGGCCGCCCCTTCACCGGCGATTTTGCCGGCGACCTACTGTACGAGACGCTCTCCAAATACGGCTTTGCCAACGGCAAGTTCGATGCGCGCATCAACGATGGCCTCGCGTTGATCGACTGCCGCATTACCAACGCGGTGCGCTGCGTGCCGCCGGAAAACAAGCCCACACCCGCAGAGATCAACACCTGCCGGGACTTTTTGAAGGACACGATCGCGGAGATGGCGAACCTGCGCGCCATCGTCGCGCTCGGCGCCGTCGCCCACGCGACCGTACTGACCGCCTTTTCGGCAAAGAAATCGGCGCATCCGTTCAAGCACGGCGGTCATTACAAGCTCGGGAGCACCGAACTGTTCTCGAGCTATCACTGCTCGCGCTACAACACGAACACCGGCGTTCTGACGCCGGAGATGTTCCGCGCTGTGTTCAAGGCCGTGCGCGGGTATCTGGATAGCGGCCGACTTTGAGGCCCGGTCCGACAATCGGCCCAAAGGATTTGTAAAAGACGCAAATCCGGTGCTCCTGGCTGCCGCCGAGGAAACGTTCCGGCGTAACGAACGTTGATCAATCGACACAGCCGGCTATCCCGTCGGTCCGCGACCCGTCACCCAGGAGCGACACATGACCACCAGCAATCACATTATCGCGGCCGGCTTGGCCGCCGCTCTGGCGTTGACCAGCGCCCTACCCGCGGCCGCGCAAACCGCCAGCGCGCCGCTCAAGGATGCACAGGGCAAGGAAATCGGCGCCGCCAACCTGATGCAAACGCCGCGCGGCGTATTGATCAACCTTTCGGTCAAGGGCCTGCCGCCGGGCGAACATGCCTTCCACGTCCACGCTGTCGGCAAATGCGAACCGCCTTTCACGTCGGCCGGCGGCCATTTCAATCCCGACCAGAAGAAACACGGCTTGATGTCGGCCGATGGCGCCCATGCCGGCGATATGCCGAACCTGCACATCCCGCAAAGCGGCGACCTCGCGGTCGAGGTGCTGAACGCGGCCGTAACGTTGGAAAAGGGCAAGCCGAATTCGCTGCTCGACGCTGACGGCTCGGCGCTCGTCATTCATGCCGACACCGACGACTACAAAACCGACCCGACCGGGGATGCCGGCGGCCGGATTGCCTGCGGTGTCGTGCAGTAACCGTCGATGGACACCGGCAGGACGGCGGGGCATCGTGTCGCAGGTATCATCCGGCAGCGTCTGGGTTTCGTAGCTGCCTGGGTATCCACCCGGAGGAAATCAGCATGCTAGCCGTCAATCGCCGCCAGACCTTGAAAGGCGTCGCCGCCACGCTCGTGGCCGCGACAGCATTCGCACCGCACCGCGTCTTCGCACAAGCAGCCGACGGTCCATTCAAATTACCTCCGCTCGGCTATGCCTATGAGGCGCTCGAGCCGAACATCGACGCCATGACCATGACCATCCACCATCAGCGGCATCATGGCGCCTTCATCGGCAATCTGAACAACTTTGCCAAGACCATCCCCGACCTCGGCACCAAGCCGGTCGAGGTCGTACTGGCCGATCTCGCCAGCATCCCGGAATCATCGCGGACGGGCGTCCGCAACAATCTCGGCGGTCACTGGAATCACACGTTCTTCTGGGAGCTGATGACCCCAGGCGGCGCCAAGGAGCCGGGCGGCGATCTCAAGGCCGCGATCGAAGCCGAACTCGGTGGCTTCCAGAAGGTCAAGGAACAGGTCACCGCCTCCGGCATGGGCCGTTTCGGCTCAGGCTGGGCGTGGCTCACGGTCGACAAGGACAAGAAACTCAAGATCGTCAGTACGCCCAATCAGGACAACCCGCTGATGGACGGCGCTCGCGGCGCGATCATCGGGGTCGATGTCTGGGAGCACGCCTATTACTTGAAATATCAAAACAAGCGCGCCGAGTACCTCGCCAACTGGTGGAATACGGTGAACTGGGACAAGGCCGCCGCCAACTACAAGAAGGCGCTCGCTTAAAAGACCTCACCCGTTAGTTACCCGACATGTGAAAGCCCGCCGATCTGATGATCGGCGGGCTTTTTCTTGAAATGTCCGACAAATACTAGACGGCCATTCGAGTTGCGTCAGGCGCGGGAAGATCAGCATCCCAATCCGGCGTGTCATCTTGCCTCTCGCTAGCCCTTCTCGCGCATGAGCCGGCCGCGCTCGCGGTCCCAGCTGCGTTTCTTGTCGGTTTCGCGCTTGTCGTGGAGCTTCTTGCCCTTGGCAAGCGCGATCTCGATCTTGGCGCGGCCGCGCTCGTTGAAATAGAGCTTGAGCGGTACGATGGTCATGCCTTCGCGCTCGACCGCGTTGGCCAGCTTGTGGATCTGCCGCTCGTGCAGCAGCAGCTTACGCAAACGCTTCGGGGCGTGGTTCTCGCGGTGCGCCTGGATGTATTCGGGGATGTTGGCGTTGACGAGCCAGATCTCGCCGCCCTTGGCGTCGGCATACGACTCCGCGATCGTCGCCTTGCCGGTGCGCAGCGATTTGACCTCGCTGCCGGTCAACACGATGCCGGCCTCGAAGGTCTCCCCGATCAGATAATTGAACCGCGCCTTGCGGTTTTCCGCGACCGTCTTGAAACGGCGCTCGTCCTTGGCAGCCATGGAACTCATATAGGGATGATCAGTGCGCGATGCCCGGTCAGGCGAGAGTTACGCGCGCCGATCTCAAGTGAAACATCAGATTAGAAATATCTATCAACTCATTGATATTTCATAAGTTATTGAAGGCAGGTGGGTCGCCTCAGTTAATGACCCCGGCGTGGACCATGGCATCGCGGATCACCTTGCCGGTCGGGACCGTCACCGGCATCAGCGGCAGGCGGACCTCCTCCTCAATGCGTCCGAGCAGCTTGAGACCATGCTTGGCGCCAGCCAGACCCGGCTCCTTGAAGATGGCATCGTGCAGCGGCACCAGCCGGTCCTGGATCTTGAGCGCTCCGGCATAGTCCCCCTTGAACACTGCCGCCATCAGATCGGCGCAGGGCTTCGGCGCCACATTGGCGACCACCGAAATGCAGCCATGGCCGCCGGCCGCCATGTAGGCGAGCGCCGTCATGTCCTCACCGGAGAGCTGGATGAAATCCGGCCCCAAAGCGTGACGCTGCTGCGAGACGCGCGCCAGATTGGCGGTGGCGTCCTTCACACCGACGATGTTCTTGAGTTCGTAAAGTCGCGCCATGGTGTCGATCGACATATCGACCACCGAGCGCGGCGGAATATTGTAGATGACGATCGGGATGCCGATAGCGTCGTTCACGGCCTTGAAGTGGTGGTACATGCCGTCCTGGGTCGGCTTGTTGTAGTACGGGGTCACCACCAGCACGGCATCGGCACCGGCCTCTTCGGCATGGCGCGCCAGTTCGACGGCTTCCGCGGTCGAATTCGAGCCGGCGCCAGCGATGACCGGAACGCGGCCCTTGGCCTGGTCGATGCAGATTTCGACGACCTTGTGGTGTTCGTCATGACTGAGGGTCGGGCTTTCGCCGGTCGTACCGACCGGCACCAGCCCGCTCGTCCCTTGGGCAATTTGCCAGTCGATCAACGCGCGGAAGGCCTGCTCGTCGACAGCGCCGTTTTTGAACGGCGTCACGAGCGCGGTCATGGAACCTCGGAAGCTCGTTGTCGCGGCGTTCATGGCGCGTTTCTCCCTACCCGGCTACGCGGTTTGCAAGCCCCATCAATATCGGCTTGAGGGCCCCGATGAAAGCCCCTTCGGAGGCCAATTTACCATGATCCGCCAAGCTTTTGCCGCCGTTCCGCGATAACTGTGATTCCTGGTCGACGGCACCGGGGTATCCCCTCGTTGACCATTTTGTCCTAAGGGGGACAGGCAGCGTCCGTTGTCGTGAGTCGGGCGCCTTCACAAAATACGCAACGATTGCGCCCGAACGAACAGAGGCAACGGTTTGCAGGACGTATCGAAACGCTCGCTTCGGGGAGTTGCTGTCGCGCTGATCGCCGCCGGTGCGATCCTGGCTGCGCCGGCGTTCGCCGCCCCCGCCGCCGAAAAGACAGCCACCACCGATCAGACCAAAAAGCCGCAGGCGAAATCCAGCAAGAGCCCGGCCGACAGGGCCAAGGTTGACGCCGCCAAGAGCAAGCCGGCGAGCAAGGCCGCCAAAGACAAACCGGCCAAGAGCGCGCAAAGCAAGACCCAGAAGGGTGAACCGACGAGGACGATGGTGGCCCAGCCCCAGGCTCGGCCGAAACTCGTCTCGGTGCCGATTCCACAATCGCGTCCCGGTGCCGAGGTCGGCGCCGCGGCCCCCGCTCCCGCAGGCCGCCCGATGCAGCTCGTCGATGTGACGCCCGCAACCGCGCCGGTGCCGCGCGGCACCGAGGCCTTCGCGCAGGCCGGCGCTGGCGCGCGTGGTGCCGTCTATGCCAGCCGTGCCGTAATCAAGCCGCTGGCGCGGCCCGCCGCCGGCCCCTTCGCAGTGGCGCCGACAACAGTCACGTCCGACGCCGACATCGCTGCCGTACGCCGCGTCAAGGACGCCGCCGCCAAGGGCAACGACGCCGAAGCCGATGCCGCCGCGCGCTCCATCGGCGATCCGGTGGCGCGCAAGCTCGCCGAATACATGATCCTGCGCAGCTTCAACACCAAGCCGAACTTCGAGCGCTACGCCAATTTCATCGAGCGCAATCCGGACTGGCCGCATGTGCCGATGTTCCGGCGCCGCGCCGAAAACACTTTGTGGAACGACAATGTCAGCGACGCCGGCGTTATGTCGTTCTTCGCTCACCAGCGACCGACCACGGCCAAGGGGCGCTACGTGCTGGCCCGTGCACTGCTCGCGCGCGGTGATCGCGCCGCCGCGCAAGAGCTCGTACGCACAGCCTGGCGTACCCAGGACGCCAGCGCCGACGTCGAGCGCAAGGTGCTCGACATGTTCAGCGACATGTTGACCCGCGAGGATCACCAGGTCCGCATGGACGACCGCTTCTACAATGACGACACCGAAGGCGGCATGCGCGCCGCCGAACGCATTGGCGGCGTCGGCCTCCAGATCGCCAAGGCCTGGACGGCTGTGCTCAAGCGCGCCAAGAATGCCAAGGCCCTGCTCGATGCAGTCCCGGCGTCAGCGCATCGTGATCCGGGCTATATCTTCGCCCGCGCCCAATGGCTGCGGAAGAACGGCAAACCCGAAGAAGCCGGCAAGCTCATTCTGACGGCGCCGAAAGACCCGGCGGCTCTGGTCGACGTGAACGAATGGTGGCAGGAGCGCCGCATCCTGGTGCGTGACCTGCTCGACAACAAAGACGCGCAGACCGCCTACCGCGTCGCCCGCGAGGCGGCGACACCGACCCAAGCCAATTACCGCGTCGACAAGCATTTCACCGCGGGCTGGATCGCGCTGCGCTTCCTGCACGATCCGAAGACTGCGGCGGCGCACTTTGCCGAAATCAACCGCGGCGCCGGCACCAATCCGCACGCGCTGTCGCGCGGCGGCTACTGGCAGGGCCGCGCCGCCGAAGCGATGGGTCAGCAAGCCCAGGCGCGCAGTTTCTACGCCGAGGCGGCCCAATACAGCGCCACCTATTACGGCCAGTTGGCCCGCGCCCGCGTCGGGCTGCCGGATATCGGACTGGTCGGGCCGCCGAACTTCAACAGCCAGGAACGCGGCGTGCTTGCCAGCACCGAGGTCGTGCGGGCGGTGGAACTGCTTTACGCGCTCGACGAGCGCGACATGATCGCCTCGATCTATGCCGAAATTGGCGACAGCGGCACCGACGTCGCCGGCATGGCAATGCTGGGTGAGGTCGCGGCTAAACACAAAGATCCGCGCGCCATGGTCCTGCTCGGCAAGAACGCGCTCGGGCGCGGCCTGCCGCTCGACCATTACGCCTTCCCCATCGCCGGATTGCCGAGCTATCAGCCGATCGCGCCGCCGGTCGAAGACGCGCTGGTCTATTCGATCGCGCGCCAGGAAAGTCATTTCAACCAAAAGGTCGTGTCGCCGGCCAAGGCCATGGGTTTCATGCAGGTGACACCGGTCGCCGCGCAGGACACGTCGAAGCGCTTCAAATACGTTTACAACAGCGGCCGCCTGCTGACCGATCCCGTCTACAACATGCAGATGGGCGCCGCCGAACTGTCGATGCTGCTGTCGACCTATGACGGCTCATACATCATGACCTTCGCCGGTTATAACGCAGGCCGCGGCCGGGTGCGGCAGTGGGTTGCCGCCTATGGCGATCCGCGCGACCCGAATGTGGATCCGGTCGACTGGTGCGAGCGCATTCCGATCGCCGAGACGCGCAACTATGTTCAGCGCATCATGGAGAACATGCAGGTCTACAGAGCCCGCTTCGGCGGCGGCAACAAGCTGGTGATCGAGGCCGACCTGCGCCGTGGCGCGCCTCGCTAGCAGGCGATCATGAGCGATGTCGCGGTCTCTCGTTTCGTCACCGCCACCGACGGTCTGAAGCTCCATGTGCGCGACTTTGCCGCGCGCGATAGGAAAGCCCTGCCCGTCATCTGCCTGCCCGGTCTGGCGCGCACAACAGACGATTTCGAGACACTTGCCGCAGCGCTCGCAGCCGGTGGCCGCCGCGTTATCGCGTTGGATTACCGCGGCCGTGGCCGCTCCGACTACGATCCAGATCCGGCCAAGTATTCGCTGCCAGTCGAATTGGGCGACGTGATCACGGTGCTTACGGCGCTCGCTCTGGAGCCCGCGGTGTTTGTCGGCACGTCGCGCGGCGGCCTGCTCACCATGCTGATGGCGGCCGTGCGCCCGGCGTCCGTTGCCGGCGCTGTGCTCAACGATATCGGCCCGATGCTGGAGGCCGAAGGCCTCGTTCGCATCAAGGGCTATGTCGGCAAACTGCCGACGCCGTCGAGCTACGACGAAGCCGCTCGCGTGCTCGCGCGATTGTTCGGGGCCCAGTTTCCGAACTTGTCGCACCACGACTGGCTCTTGAGTGCGCGGCGCACCTACAAGGACAAAGATGGCGGTCTCGTCGTCAATTACGACGTTGCGCTCGGCAAAGCGCTCGACGATTTCGATCCGCAAAAACCTCTGCCGGATCTGTGGCCGCAATTCGAGGCTCTCAAGGATGTTCCGGTGATGGTGATCCGCGGAGCGCTTTCCGATCTGCTGTCGGCAACCACCGTCTTGGAGATGGAACGGCGTCATCCCGCGCTGGAGACTCTGGTCGTGCCCGATCAGGGGCACGCGCCCTTGTTGACCGAGAGCGGCACCATCTCACGCATCGCCGCTTTCATCGGCCGCTGCGATGCCGAACGCACCAAAATATCGGGCTGATAACCAATCTTTTCGTTGCTATCCGAACAAAAAGAAACCCCCGGCTTTCGCCGGGGGCTCTTTAACGTCGATCCTAGATCGTGAGATCAGGGATAGAAGTTGCGCTGGGCGCGGAACATACCGGACCACCAGCTGTTCTTGCCGACGGTGGCGGTGCTGGCCAGATCGTTCTGGATGCCCTGGTACATCACTTCGACGCTCAGGTCGAGGTTGGTGACCGGGGTCCAGACGGTACGCGAACCGACCTGCCACATCGACCAGTTGGCCGAGGTGCCAGCGCCGGTGATGATGGCACTCGCGGCTGCCGAGTACTCAAGCTTGCCGTACGCGCCGTACAGCGAAGACTTCCAACCGGGGACCCAGTTGTGCTCCAGACCGCCGGTGATCGACCAGCCGGTGGTCATTTCGACGCCGGTGGCGCTCACGGTCGCGTCCCAAGCCTGGGCATTCGTCACGACGACGCCCTGCTGGACACCGTTGCTGCCGGTGGAGAGGCCCGAACCGACATAGTCCATCGCACCCTTGCCGTAGGTGAACTGGCCGATGATGTAGTCGCCCTTGCCGAGCATCGGCAGGTTGACCTTCACGCCAGCGCCGAAGGCATAGCCCCACTTCGCACCCGGATTCGGGAACGTCTGAGCCGAGGTGCCGGCGAAGGTCAGCTGGTGCGCCGCACCCATGATCTGGGCAGAACCCCAGGCCTGGTCGATGCGCAGGTTGCCGACGAGATCCGGCGCGCCCTGACCGCCATACACGGTGTTGGCAACAGCAGCGCCAGCCGGAGTGGCGACGATGTTGGCGCCAGTCGAGGTGATGCCGACACGACGGCCGTTGTTGTTCTCAGCCGCGATCGAGGCCGACAGACCGTTACCGAGCTGAGCGGTATAGGCAAACACTTCGATACCGTTGCCGCCCTGGGTCGAACCCCAGATGTTCGACTGGTTCGAATAGGTCGTGTTGTCGAAGTCGAAGAACGAACCGGTGCGACCAGCCGTAAAGCCAGCGAACTGGATGAAGGCCGCCGGCGAGTACAGGCGGTCATAAGCGTCCGCGCCACCCGAGTTCGAAGCAGCACCGAAGCCCGTCGTGCCAGGAATGGCGCTCGGACCGGAGTAGCCACCACCGCGGCTGTTGTCCGACGTGGCGGCCAGGTAGGCATAGCCACGCAGGGTGCCGTAGGCGGTCTGCGAGCGGGCATCAGCCGTGATGCCGGCGCGGGTACGCCAGGTGTTTTCGTTGTAGGTCGCCGCGCTGTGGTTGCCAGCCGAACCAATATTCGGAGCGAACGAGCCACCGGCGTTGAAGTTCACCTCGGCGCGGACGAAGCCGCCGACCTTGATGCAGGTATCCGTGCCCGGCATGTAGTAGAAGCCAGCACCGTAGAGCGAGCAAATCTTCACGTACTGGACCGG
>NZ_QRGO01000004.1 GCF_003367195.1 Undibacter mobilis
CGCCGAAGGCGAGCGCAGCCAGGGCCGGAATGATCGGCCGCATGTATTTGGGGTTGTCGATGACGTCGCCGAACGAGGACTCCATGCCCCACAGGCCGAGCAGCACGTAGCGGTCGACGCCGTACTCACGCTCGAGCCGCGCCAGCAGCGCCGCGTGCTCCTTGGCCCGCTGCTTGCCCGTGGTAACGCGCCAGTCGGAGCAGCGGCGGTTGATGTACTGCCACATCTCCTCGGTGAATTCGGGCTGGCGGCGCTGCAGTTCGTAGACCGCCGTGTCGGGCTTGATGTGACCCATCACGCGGTCATAGGTCGCTTCCGACACGCCGCGCCGAACCGCCTGTTCACGGAAATGCGCCACCCATTTCTGGAACGCCGCCGATTGGGCGAAAGCGGTGCCGTGGGTTGCGAGGGTGCCGGCCAGCGCCAGCGCGCCACCCATGAGGGTGCGGCGGTTGAGATGCAGGGGCGAAAAATCGTCGAATCGAGCCATGGCGGCAGTCTATAGGGCAGGACTGTCCGCACAATCGGCGTCGCAAAGCTCCGCCGCGGCACGTTCGCGCATTATCGCTGATGCGAAAAAGCCTCCACAGCACGGGGCCGTGGAGGCTTTATTCAACGGAACACGACGTTACTTGACGGTTCCGGTCGCGCCCACGCCTGCAGCGCCGCTGCCGGTCGTGGTGCCTTGTTTTTTCTTGGCGGCGGCATTGCCCGACGCATCAGCGCCGACATTGGCCTTGGTGCCGCCGACAGTGGCGCCGGCGCCGGTCGAGGTTCCGAGCGAACCGGAACCCTTGGTCCCGGTGACGGCCGCGCCACCCGATGTTGATGTCCCGGCGTTAACGCCGACCTGGGCGAAAGCGGTCGCGGTGGTCAGCGCAAAGGCGCCGGCCAGCAGTGCGGTGCTCAACTTCTTCATGGTTCCTCCTCGAATGAATTATTCACGGACGCGAAGGCGTCACGGTAATAACCACGGAAGGAGGCAGGCCGTTCCGTCTTGAATGACGGAACTATTCGTCGGTCTCGGTGCGCGGCTTGCGCCGGTAACGGCGGATCTTCTTGCGCACCTTTTCGAGGATGGACTTGGCTTTCGGCTTCTCGGCCTGCGTCGCCGCGCCATTGGCCGGCGCGGTCTTGTCGGCAGCCACCAGCGACGGATTGAGGATCACCGGAGGCTTGGCCGGCACCGGTGGCAACGGGTCGCCTTCTTTCAGTTCGGTGCCGCGGCCGCGGATCATTTTCTCGTAGGACAGCACCAGCGACATATAGGGATTGACCCAGACCCAGCCGGATTTGGTCACCACCTGCATGTTGAAATGCAGATGATAGGACGTGCCGCTCTCGTAGTCGCCCCAGGTTGCAACCTTGCCGATGATTTCGCCTTCGCTGACCTGTCGCCCGGTGAGCAGGCCCTCCGCATCCATGTAATCCGGGTTCATGTGCAGATAGCGCAAGCGCACGAACTCGTTGGCGTTGTTGAGCACCAGGTAGGCCGCGAGGTTGCCCTTGAGCCGCCAGATCAGGCCGTCGCGCGCCGCTGCGATGGTGTGGTGATAAGGTTCGCAGCGGTCCGAGCCTTCGTTGGTCATCACGCAATTGGACGGGCGGATGTCCTGGCCCTGATGGCCGCGGCCGCCGGCGCACTGGCCGACCTGAAAGTCGCGATATTCGCAGAAGTTGTCGCGCCAAGGATAATTGAAGTTCACCGGGGCCGATTCATTGAAGGTCAGCGGCAGGCCGTTGACCTTGCAGCTATAGGGCGCGTCCTTGCGGCCGATGCGCCCGGTGTGGCCGGTGCGATAGCAATCGCCCCATGGCATGAAGCTTTGCGACTTCACATAGGCCGGTGCATTGGCGATGGGAAAACGCATGATCGCATAGACGTGATAATCGGCGGTGCCGGGCTCTTTCTTGTAGCCGGAGCCGGGAATGAGATCGCCGGGCGCGTAATAGGTGAAGTCGGACTTCGCTTCCGGTCGCGTCAGGTCGAGCTTGGGCTCTTTGATCTTTTGCGGCGTGCCGCCGGCAATCTGCAGCCGCTTGAGAAACGCTTCGGCGATCGGGTCGGCTTCGCGGCACGACAGGAATTTCGACGACGGCCGCCGGTCGTAGCACTGGATCGACAGGATATAGGGAACGCCGTAACGCTCGAAGGCGTAGCGCACATGCGCTTCGTGCAGCAGGCGTTTGATGCCGGGAAACTGCGCGACGAGGTCCTTGTCCTTCGGCGTGAACACTTCCTCGTGGCTGGGGCCGTCGAGATTGTAGGTGAAGGCCGCGCCGGTGAATTCGATCTCGACCGGCTTCTTCTTGTAGCTGACCTTGAACGGTCCGCCGCCGATGTCGAGCAGATAGGTGCCGCTGTAACCGGCCGGCCCGGGCAGGAAATACTGTGTTGGATGAAACGGACCGAAATACTTGTCGGAAGTCTTCGCCTCCGTCTTGTCGCCATCGGCCTTCAAGGCGGCAAGGTCGATCGGCAGCAGCACCGGCACGCTGCTCTTGGCGATGCCGGGCAGGCGCTTTTCGGTGATGGCGTTGAGTCGCGCGAATTGTTCGGCGGGCGTGCCGTCGCCCAAATCCTTGATCGTCTCCTTCAGCGCCGCTGCAGCGGCGGGCCAGTCCACCGGACTGATCGTGACCTTGGGCGCCAGCATTTCCGAGGCGGAAGCCATGCCGAGCGAGATCAAGGTCAGAAGCGCAGCGCCGACAAGAACCGGAGACTTCAAGCCACGCCCCTTGATTTCTGCATGTGGAGCCGGGCGGGGCGCCACGCCCCGCCGCAACTCGTCAATGATCAGTCCTTGGCACGCTCGACATAGGCGCCGTCGGCGGTCATCACCACGACGCGGGTGCCCGGCACGATGTGGGTCGGCACCATGGTTCGCACGCCGTTCGACAGGATGGCGGGCTTGAACGAGCCCGACGCAGTCTGGCCCTTCACCACCGGCTCGGTCTCGGTGATTTCCAGCGTCACCTTCTGCGGGATTTCGATCGAGATCGCGACGCCCTCGTGAATCGAGAGGTTCACCTTCATGCCTTCCTGCAGATAGGGCGCGGCATCGCCAACGACGTCGGCCTGCATCTGGACCTGCTCGTAGTTTTCATCGTTCATGAAATGGAAGCCCTCGGCGTCCTGATAGAGGTAGGAATACTCCACCTCTTCGACGTGGGCGCGCTCGACCGGGTCGGTGGTCTTGTAGCGCATCTGGGTCTTCACGCCGTCCGAAATCCGGCGCATATCGATCTGGGTGGTGGGCGTGCCCTTGCCGGGGTGGAAGCTTTCGGCATGCAGGACGACGCAGAGCTTGCCGTCGAGATCGACGATATTGCCCTTACGGATTTGGCTGGCGATGACCTTCACGATGACGATCCTTGAAAAAGAGACGGTCCCGGCAAACGGGGCCGGATTCGGGGGGCACCATAGCGATCTTCCCGTCCATTTCCAGCCTTTCCGGACCGGGGGCCGGGCTCTGTAAATGGCTGGAAATCAGCCCAATTTCTGGTTGCCGGGGCGGCACGCAGCGCGCCGGCCTTATCTATTGGCCCGCGGGCAGGTGATGGCCGCGCTCCGGGCCTGGTTCGCCGGGGCCGGCTTTCTCGAGGTCGAAACCGCTGTCCTGCAGGTGTCCCCGGGCAACGAGACCCATCTGCACGCCTTTTCGACCGGCCTGATCGGGCCGGATACGGTGGTGCGGCCGCGGTATTTGCGGACCTCTCCGGAATTTGCCTGCAAGAAGCTGCTCGCCGCAGGCGAAACACGGATCGTCGATTTCGCCCGGGTGTTCCGCAACCGGGAGCGCGGCGCGCTGCACCACCCCGAATTCACGATGATCGAATGGTACCGCGCCAATGAGCCTTACGAGGCGCTGATGGACGATTGCGCCGCGCTCATCGCCGTGGCGGCCCGCGCCACTGGCAGGGCGCGCTTTGCCTATCGCGGGCGCGAGATCGACCCCTTCGCCGCACCGCAGCGGCTCACGGTGGCCGAGGCCTTTGCGCATTATGCCGGGATCGACCTGCTCGGCACGATCCATAAAGGCGAGGGCGATCGTGACCGTCTGGCGCGCGAAGCGGCGCAGGCCGGCATCGCCTATGGCAGCGACGACGACTGGGGCGACATCTTCAGCCGCATTCTGGTCGAGAAGATCGAGCCGCACCTCGGCAATGAACGGGCCACAATTCTTTATGAGTATCCTTTGCCGCAGGCGGCGCTGGCGCGGGCCAAACCTTCAACTGGATTGCCCGGAGGTGATAAAGTCGCCGAACGCTTCGAGATCTATGCCTGCGGCATCGAACTCGGCAATGCCTTCGCCGAACTGACCGATGCCGGCGAGCAGCGGCGGCGCTTCAATGCGGCGATGGACGAGAAGGAACGCATTCACGGCGAGCGTTACCCGATCGACGAGGATTTTCTCGACGCGCTCGCCACCATGCCGCCGGCTTCCGGCATCGCACTGGGTTTCGAACGGCTGGCGATGCTGGCCGCCGGCGCCGAGCATATCGAGCAGGTGATCTGGACACCCGTTCAGGAATAGATTGATTGCCATGAACAAACACATCAGGACTTTGCGCACGGCCGGCGAGATCGTTGACGAAGGTTTCGTCACGCCGGAAGAACGCGCCGTGTTGGAGAAAGTCGCCGCGCGCTACGCGGTGGCACTGCCGCCGGCGCTGGCCGCGCTGATCGACCGCGCCGATCCCAACGATCCGATTGCGCGCCAGTTCGTGCCCGATGCGGCGGAACTGGAGACGCGCCCTGAGGAACTGGCCGATCCGATCGGGGACGATGCCCATTCGCCCGTCGAAAGCGTTGTGCATCGCTATCCCGATCGCGTGCTCCTCAAGCTCACCCATGTCTGCGCGGTCTATTGCCGCTTCTGTTTTCGCCGTGAAATGGTCGGTCCCGACAAGCCGAATGCGCTGTCGGCCGAGGCGCTGAAAGCCGCGCTCGATTACATCCGTGCCAATAGCGGCATCTGGGAAGTCATCCTCACCGGCGGCGATCCGCTCATCCTGTCGCCGCGCCGGCTGCGCGCGGTGATGCAGGAACTCGCCGCCATCGCGCATGTGAAGGTGGTGCGCATTCACACGCGCATGCCAATTGCCGAACCGTCACGCATCACGGCCGATCTAGTGCGCGCGCTCAAGCTCAAGGGCAAGGCGGTCTATGTCGCCGTTCACGTCAATCATGCTCGCGAACTGACCGTTGAGGCACGCGCCGCCTGCGCGCGGCTGGCCGATGCCGGACTGCCGCTGGTCGGCCAATCGGTGCTGCTCAAGGGCGTCAACGATACCGCCGACGCCATGCGAGACCTGATGCGCGCCTGCGTCGAGACCCGCATCAAGCCGTATTATCTGCATCACGGCGATCTGGCGCCCGGCACGGCGCATCTGCGCACCGACATCGCCGCCGGGCAGGCGATCATGCGCGAACTGCGTGGCCGCGTCTCGGGGCTGTGTCAGCCGTCTTATGTGCTCGACATCCCGGGCGGCCACGGCAAATCGCCGATCGGGCCGAACTATCTCGGCGCGAACGAGGCGGGATACGAGGTGGAAGACTTCACCGGCCGGCGTCACGCCTACCGTTAGCGTGTCAGTGACGGATCGAAATCAGGTCGATCAGGGCGGAGGCAACCGCAAGCGCGGCGAAGGCGACGAACACCGCGCTGATCAGCACGTTCCAGATGAACATGGCATCGCGGCGCAGCGCATCGACGACGGTGCGCGACGACATCGCGCTTCTGGCGGCAACGCTCTTGCTGTTGATCATGGCTTCCGCTCCTGCTCGAAACACCACGCTGGAAATCTAGTCGCGCGGCCGGGATTCCCTCCATAACTTCTGCGTTAAATTGCGACCGATTGGTGCCATTGGCCTGCATGGCAGACATGAGCGCACCGGGCCGCGCAAATTGACGCAGGCGACCCTGGCAGCGGCCGCTGCGTTCGATAGGTGTCACCGTCAGCCGGCTGGTCTGGTGCTCTTGCGTGTCTTCGGGTCGTAACGCCCGCCGCCGAGATGTCGGTGTCCCCATGCCATGATCTGGAGCAACACGGGCTCCAGCGACTTGCCCTTGTCGGTCAGGTGATAGGCATAGCGGACCGGTCTTTGCTGGTAAGCGACGCGTTGCACGAGGCCCCATTGAGCGAGGCGCTTGAGCCGTTCCGACAGGATGTTGGAGGGGATGTGCTCAGCGCTGTCCTGCAGCGCTTGGAACGTTTGCTTGCCGTGCCACATCAGGTCGCGGACGATCAGCAGGGTCCATTTGTCGCCGGCCAATTCGAGTGTGCGGGCGATCGAGCAGGACGAACGGAAGTCGTGGCTGGCCATTGCTTGTGGCATCTCCATCATTCGCCGCGGTCCTGTCGTCATGCGGCTCCCGACTTTCTAGCAAAGTCACTTGCAAAACGAAAGTGTGCGGCCTAACGTCACTTGCATAATGCAAGTGACAAGCGGCCGGCCACGGCCCGGGCAGGGGGGCGCTCATGAACAGGATCGTACTGGCTCACATCGCGGCATTCGCCGCCGCCGTCAGTGCCGGCACCGCCGTTGTCGCCACGCGCTTCGTCATCGGCGAGACCGATCCGCTCTCGCTTGTTTTTTATCGTTACGTCATATCGGTCGGCTGCTTTGCGCCATTCCTTAAGGCGATCTGGCCGCGCGAACGCCTGAGCCTCGCCGACTATGCGCAGATTGCCGGCTTCGGCATTCTGTTCTTCGTGCTGTTTCCCTGGGCCTTCAATGCATCGCTGCACTATGTGCCGGCGGCGCGCGGCGCCATCGGGCTTGCCACCATTCCGATCCAGACCATGATCGTTGCCTTCATCTTCGGCAGGGAGCGTTTCACATCGGCCAAGGTGCTGGGTGTCGGCATGGCCTTTGCCGGCATCGTTGTTGCTTTCGGGACGGCGGCTTTCCAGCCCGGCCATGCGGGTTATCTGTTGGGCGACGGGCTAATGCTGCTGGGGGTCTTTTGCGCCGCGATCTATTCGGTCTTCAGCCGCGCGACGCTGATGCGCCACGGCCCGCTCTTCGTCACCGCGCTCGCCATGGCCTTCGCGGTGCTGGCGTTGTTGCCCGTTGTCGTCCTCACACATGGACCGGCGTTGCCGGTCTTCAGCGCCAAAGGCTGGCTCGCAGTGGTTTTTCTCGGCACCGTTGCCGGCGCCGTTCAGTTTTCGCTCTTCATGTGGGCGTTACGCTGGCTGCCGCCGACGACGACGGTCCTCTATCTGACGCTCAATCCAGTGGCGGCAATGGTGCTCGGCATCTTGTGGCTCGGCGAGCGATTGACGCCGGAAATGCTGGCGGGCTTCGGCCTGGTGCTGGCCGGCATTCTGGTCGGCGTCGGCGTGCTGCGAGCGCCCAAAAGGCAACGGGCCTCGGGAGGCCGCCCCGATGCGGCAAAAACCTGACGTCAGACCTTGGCGCCCGACGCTTCCGTTTCCGGCACCGACGACGCATTGACCGAGAGCTTGACCACATCGCCTTCGACGGCGCCGACCAGCTTGCGGTCGATATAGTGATGATGGTCCTCGTGGCCGGCCGGGCTGTCCGTCCTGGTCAGCTTGATGCGGTCGCCTTCGACACGATCGACGGTGCCGACATGGGCGCCGTCCTTGCCGATGATTTTCATGTGTTCCTTGATCTCTGCCATGCATGCCTCCTGTGCTCTTGCGATCAACGCGCGGCGCCGGCAAATGTTCACGCCGCCTTCGGCCCGCGGATGCGCGTCGTCGGCCGTTTGCCTTCCTTGATCTCCTGCAACTTGATGCAGACCACGGTCAGCCAGGTGATGTCGAAGGCATTGCCGAGCGGCTCGTCGTCCTGATGCGGCATGGCGCTGTAGACGTCGTCGATGCCGACGGCCCAGATTTCCTCGCCCGCCTGCCGCAGGGCGAGAACGACATCGGCGCCGTCCAGGCCCTCGGCATGAGACCGGAACAGGTCCCAGATCTTGTCGCGGAACGGCGAGACGGCATCGCGCTTGGGTCGCTTGGACTTTTTGGGCTTTTTCAAAGTGGTGTCCTCCGGGCGTTACAAGCGCGCGGAGGAACCAAGGTTCCCGTCAGGCTGCCCGTGCCAGTGCCACGGCGTCGGCGCCGGCCGGGAAGCGGAGCGTAGTCGTCCGGTCGTTCGCGGCGCGCCACACCGTTTCGGCGACGTCGCGTTCCGTCGTGATCAGCGCCGGTTCTGCGAAAGTTGCGAAGATCGGGGCCGCGTAAGCGGCATAGACCTGCGGGATCAGGTCTTCGATGCGCACCGCCGTATTGTGCGCGAACCGCGTCGTCGGCGCGTAGCCGGGCTCGACGAGTTTGGCGCGGACGCCAAAGTGGCCAAGCTCGTGCGCCAGCGATCCGGTGAAGCCTTCGATGGCCTGCTTGCTGGCGGTGTAGGCGGCGGCGAGCGGCATGGCGGCGAGTGTCACGCTCGATGTGACATTGACGATCACGCCGGCGCGGCGCGCGCGGAATTGCGGGATCACGGCCTGCGTCATCGCCATGACGCCGAAGGTGTTGGTCTCGAACACTTTGCGGATATGGGCCATCGGCGTCGCCTCGAACGCACCGACGACGCCGATGCCGGCATTGTTGACCAGCGCGTCGATGGGGCCGGCGGCGTCGAGCGCGGCCGCGATGCTCTCGGGCTTGGTCACATCGAGCGGCAGGACGCGTAGGGTGCTGGCGCGCGGCAACAGGTCCTCGCGCGGGCTGCGCATGGTGGCAATCACATTCCAGCCCTGGGCGTGGAAATGGCGGGCGGTCTCGAGGCCGTAGCCGGACGAGCAGCCGGTGATCAGGACGGTGTTTCTGCTGGGGTTCATGGGGGGCTCCTTCTGGGGTGCGGTTGACAACAGAAGGATAGGACTAGTAAGCAGGACTATCATCAACGAATAGTCCATATATAGTTTGCATAAGTCCTGAAATGACCGATCCGCTCGCCCAGATCATCGACCTGCTGCGGCCCCGCGCCATGGTCGCAAAAGGCATCAGCGGGGCCGGCGCCTGGGCGGTGAGCTATTCCGCCTTCGGCCAGCCGGGCTTCTGCGCGGTGATCGAAGGCCGCTGCCGCCTCGCTGTCGAAGGCGAGGCGCCGGTCGTCCTGGAAGCGGGCGACTTCGTTCTGCTGCCGGCGACGCCGGCTTTCATCATGTCGGGTTTCGAGCCGGCGAGCCCGAAGCGCATCGATCCGATCGTGGCGGCGCAAATGCCCGGCGAGGAAATCCGCCACGGCCGCGCCGACGGTCCCGCCGATGTTCGGCTGCGCGGCGGCTACTTCTCGTTCGACTCGCCGGACGCGGCGCTGCTCGTCTCCCTGTTGCCGGCGATGATCCACATTCACGGTGACGAACGGCTGGCGACCTTGGTACGGCTGTTCGGCGAAGAGGCGGCCGCGCAACGCGCCGGCCGCGATCTGCTGCTGACGCGTCTCGTCGAGGTGTTGCTGATCGAAGCGTTGCGGGCCACGCGGGGCAAGAACGCCCCCGCCGGCCTTTTGCGCGGCCTGGCCGATACGCGCGTCGCCGAAGCGCTGCGGCGCATGCACGGCGATCCGGAGCGGTCATGGACCGTGGACGAACTCGCGCGCGAAGCGGGCATGTCGCGCTCGGCTTTCTTCGATCGCTTCACGCGCACCGTGGGCTTGCGGCCCATGGAATATCTGTTGTCCTGGCGCATGGCGCTCGCCAAGGATTTACTGCGCGGCAGTGATATGGCGCTCGACGAAGTGGCGCGCCGCGTCGGTTACGGTTCGGCGAGCACCTTCAGCACCGCCTTCAGCCGCCATGTCGGCCAGCCGCCGGGACGGTTCGCGCGGGCGGGCGCTGTTGCGGCATTGGCTTAGCGACGAGGGCCGGAAGCTTATTCGGCGTCGGCGGGCGCGGTGTTGGTCTTGCGCCGCTGGCTGGCCATCTCGCTGACCGCCGCGCGCAGCTCCGGATGCTTGGCCACGAAGCGGTTGAAGTCGCGGCGCGACAGCACCAGGAACTCGCAGAAGTCGATGGCGACCACGTCGGCGATGCGGCGCTCGCCGCTGAGCAACGCCATTTCGCCGAAGAAGCTGCCGGCCTCGAGCCGGATCGACTTCTGCTCCAGCTTCACCTCGACGGCGCCGGCGGCGATGAAGAACATGCCGTCGCCGCGGTCGCCCTTGCGGACGACGCGGTCGCCGGGCGAGGCCGAGCTCGGCTTGAACAGCAGCATCAGCTCTTCCAGCGAATGCTCGTCGACCTGCGCGAACAGCGGGAATGTCTTGATGAGCTTGTGCATCTCGAGCTGATGCTGCGCCTCGCGTTCCTCGCCGAGATCCCGGATGCGCTGCAGCTCGGCGCCGAGCGCGTCGCTGCGCTGGCGGCCATAGCCGGCCCACTGCGCCGGCCAGCGGACGCGCACGATCTTCTGCAACGCATCGCTCGCCATGAAGGCGAGGGGATTGAGGATGATGGAGAGGATGGCGCCGGCGAGGATGAGATCCTGGCCCTCGCGGGTGAGCAGGCCGAGCGAAATGCCGAGGCCGGCGAGGATGAAGGAGAACTCGCCGATCTGCGCCAGGCTCGCCGCCACGGTGAGGCCGAGCCCGATCGGATAGCGCAGCGCCATGACGATCAGGAAGGCGATGACCGATTTGCCGATCATGATCAGCGCCAGCGCGCCGATCACCTTGCCGGGCTCGCGGAAGAGCACGGTGGGATCGAACAGCATGCCGACCGAGACGAAGAACAGCACGGTGAAGGCGTCCTGCAGCGGCAGGGAGTCGGCCGCGGCGCGGTGGCTGAGCCGCGACTCGCTCATGACGACGCCGGCGAAGAACGCCCCGAGCGCGAAGGACACGTCGAACACGACAGCGGCGCCGAAGGCGATGCCGAGCGCCAGCGCCAGCACGGTGAGGGTGAACAATTCGCGCGAGCCGGTGCGCGCCGCCATCTTCAGCAGGCGCGGCACGATCTTCGGCCCCAGATACAGCGCCAGCGCGGCGAAGGCGCCGACCTTGAGCAGCGTCTTGCCGATGTTGAGCGCGATCGTCAGCGCGTCGGCATTGCCGGCACCATGACCGGCGCCGCCGGCATTCCCGCCCAGCACGCCGGCGAAAGCCGGCAGCAGCACCAGCGCCAGCACCATCGCGAGATCCTCGACGATGAGCCAGCCGACCGCCACGCGCCCGTTGGCCGAATTGACCATGTTGCGCTCTTCCAGCGCCTTGAGCAGGACCACGGTGCTGGCAACCGACAGGCTCAGCCCGAAGACCACGCCGGCGCCGATGCCCCAGCCCCACAGCGCGCACAGGCCGATACCGACGAGGGTGGCGAGAATGATCTGGCCGATGGCGCCGGGCACGGCGACGCCGCGAACCGCCAGCAGATCGGCCGCCGAGAAATGCAGGCCCACGCCGAACATCAGCAGGATCACGCCCAGTTCGGCGAGCTGGGCGGACAAGGCGGCGTCGGCGACAAAGCCCGGCGTCGCCGGGCCGATCAGCATGCCGGCGACGAGGTAGCCGACCAGCGGGGGCAAGCGGAGCCGGTCCGCGCCATAGCCCATGACGGCGGCGAACACGAAGGCCAGCGCCACCGTGGCAATGAGTGTGACTTCGTGATGCACGCGCGTCGCCCCGATATGATCCCCGACCTGTACGATACACCATCGTCCGCGGCGCGGAGCAAGGGGGATTGGCGGCGTTGAGGGCGCAACGCCCCCACGACGACCTGTTGCCGGGGACGGCTATGCGCAGCAGCGCAAGAGGCGGCAGACGGGAAGGGCCCATTTACGGCCGGCTGTTTCTGCGCACAAAAAGACGGCAGGCAGTGCGGTTAAACAATGCGCGGGCCCGCAACAATTCGCGCCGGTGCTCGTTCGCTGGACATTGGAGTGGCCCCGTGCTGTACCGGCCCCGGGTAGGGGAGAATTCATGCAACGAATGGGGCTTATCGGCGCCGTAGCTGGCGCCGGCTTTCTCGTGGGCTGCGCAAGCATCGTCGAAGGGACGACGCAAACGATCACAGTCGACGTCGTGCCGCCGACAGGCACATGCATCGTAATGCGCGAGGGCGAACAGCTCGGCATTTCGACGCCAGAGAAGCGCGCGGTGACGGTTTCAAAATCGAAGAACAACCTTTCGTTCGATTGCTCGGCGCCTGGCTATCAATCCAAGACTCAGATTCTGTCGTCTGATCTTGCCGCCGCCACTGTTGCCAGTTTCTTTCTTCTGGATCTCGGCATTGTCGACGCCGCTACCGGCGCATGGAAGAAGTATCCATCGAACGTCACTGTGGTGTTGCAGCAATTGCCACCGCCGCCGCCCGCGGCCCCTCCGCCGAGAAAGCGATCTTGATCTGCGGTGTGAGATCGGCGGCTTTCGGCAGCGTGTGAATGCGCGATTAGAGCCCGCCACGGTCGGCGGGCAAGCTCTGTTTGGACACCCGTTGGTCTCGGGTGCCAAGCCGAAAGCTAGTCATTGATTGTGCTGGCGCGCCCTAGGGGATTCGAACCCCTGTTACCGCCGTGAAAGGGCGGTGTCCTAGGCCTCTAGACGAAGGGCGCAAGTGGCGCCGAACGGCGCCAAGGCGGCGACCTATAAAGGGGTTCGCCGCGTCGGGCAAGTGTTGGGCGGGTCTCTGGCGAGACTCCCTCAAGTCTTCGACAAGTCAGTGGAATTTTCGGTCGGGGCAGGCGGCGAAGGGCCGCCCAAAGGGGGCCAACTGGCCACCGGACAGGCCAACTGGGCCCACCCGGCAGCCTTTGTTGCCTCGTCTCCCCATATCGGGACGATGGCGGCGATTACCAGTGCCCGGTGTTCTTCATCGAGGCCCAGGGTTCCTGCGGCGGCAGCGGGTCGCCCTTCTGCAGCAGTTCGATGGAGTGCTTGTCGGGCGAGCGCACGAAAGCCATGTTGCCGTCGCGCGGCGGCCGGTTGATGGTGACGCCGGCCTTCATCAGCCGCTCGCAGGTCTCGTAGATATTGTCGACCTCATAGGCGAGGTGGCCGAAGTAGCGGGCTTCGCCGTAGTCCTCGGTGTCCCAGTTGAAGGTGAGTTCCACCTCGGGGCCGGGCCGGCCCTTCTTCTTGGCGACGTCGAGCGCCTCGCCATCGTCCTTGCCGGCGAGGAACACCAGCGTGTAGCGGTTCTTCTCGTCGACGCGGCGGCGCGTCTCTTTCAGGCCGAGCTTGTTGACGTAGAAATCGAGCGCGTCGTCGAGATTGCGGACGCGCAGCATGGTGTGCAGAAATCGCATGCGTTTACTCCCTTGAGAACATTGGCGAAATATCGAACTGCTCGGGCACTCAAGGGCACGGAATAGCAGGAAAAGGAGCCCTGGGGCAGGGCAATGCGTGCGGGTTGCGTGCGACCTAACTGGCCTTCTTAAGCTCGGCCTTGGGCGCTTCCTTAGGCGCAGCCATGAGCGGCAAGAGGCTGTCCGTCTTGCCGGGGATGTCCTTGTCCTTGAGCTTGCTGACCACGCGGCCAGCCATGCGTACGGTGGCACCGTGGACCTGATAGTCGCCCTGTTTGGCAAACGTTACCGATCGGTAGTACGGGTCGAGCATCTTCACGAGCACACGGCCGGGATACAGGCGGCACAGAGGGTCGTAGCGGTTCGTGCGCAAGCGAAAATCCATCCGCCGTCCTCGTTTCGTGCCGCATCCCACATCCACCCGCGCTCTATAGGGCGGGTGGATGTGGGATTGGTAGCGGAAGGCCACAGGCGCGGTTATTTATTATCTAGAATTATTTGACACCAAATACGAAGCCGCTAGGAAAACGCATCTCGTCGTCGTTGACGAGGGCGCCTCTTTTCGAGGCGAATAACATAATAGATATAAGGATTAAATAGAATGCGGATACTGATAAAGACGCGCATTAAGGTAGAGATCAAGCCGAGAAAAGCGGTGAAGAAAGAGACTGAAGATAAGCCGCAATCAATGCTGTACGACTACCGTGAAGATATGGCTGAATTTCTAGCCGAGTATACAGAAAGATAGGCAAAGGCCCCGGTTCGACCCGGGGCCTTTTCGATTTTCAGCGGGCGTTGTGAGGACGCCGGAAAGGAGCGGGCGAGGCTTTACACCATACCGTACGTTCTGCAATCATAGATTGTCAGTTATAGGGGGGGCTTATGAGAATTCTCATTGCTTCGTTATTCTGCTGTCTTGCTACGCTGGCGAATGCGCAGACGGCCGGTTTGACTACGGTTGTCACCGCGCCCGGTGGTAAGACCTTTGTGTATTCGGGCGACCAACTGATCGAAATCGGAAGAAACATCAGGTTCGACAACGGACTTGTTATTTCAAACGGACAAGTTGCGAAAAAGCCCCCGGTGGAGCCTGGAAAGCCTCGCTGTCGTTGGCCTTGTAACGTGGCAGTAGTGATGGACCCAAGCCCTGGTCTTTCTAAGCCCCCCGGAGAGCCGATACCGATAATTCCGCCACCGCCAAAGAAGCCGATCTGCAAGGGACCATTCTGCCCTTATCCGGAAATGGGTCCACAACTTCTGCCCGGGGGTATAGGTTTGCCCGACGGAACATCAATGACTTTCACCAAAACGCTCGCGAAAGGCGACGGTTTCATCGTTTATTCGGTGAAGTAACTAAGAACCCGCGACCATTTTTAAGCCTCCGCTTCGGCGGGGCTTTTTCTTTGCAGTCAGATTGCAACGTCCACCATCTTGCCGTTCGGCACGACCTGCGCCCACACAGCCTCGTATTCTGTCGCGCCAGGCTCCCAGCCGGTGAGGGTGTTGCTCTTGGCTTTCGCGATAGCAGCGTCCTTAGCTTCGTCGGTACAAAGCATGGGATAGCGGGCGTCGTCATTAACGCGTTCGGCGGTTTCCTCTACCTGAGCCGTTACGATGCGCTCGTAGGTTACGGTGCGGCGGACAACGACCTGGATTGTGCGGTGGGTCACGCGACAATCTCCTTTTTGGGGAGCGACGTCATTGATTACTGGGAGGGCAACAACGTCTCCCTGCCCAAAGTCGCCACTGAGCGCGACGTGAACAGCATCAGGCTAGTTCTGCCCCGCTGCCGGTTTGATGCAGTCAACTGCAAAGGAGTCCTGGCTTCCCTCCGTAACCACTGGCAGGAGAAGGACGAAAAGACCGGGTTATGGAAGTTCAAGCACGACTGGCCCCCACGGGGTGTCGGCCTTTCATGGGTTCTCCGTCTACCAGGATGAGTACGGCCTGCGAGCGGCAAACGACAACGGGCCGTATGCGCCGCGACGAGCGGTCGTTTGTTAATGCTGCATGAAGAGCTGAGGCTGGGGCTCGACACCACACTGACACGGCTTGCGCTTTTTGACGCGCTTCTTCTTCGGCTTCGCCGGAGCCTCTGTCGGTTTGACCGTCACCTCGGCCTTGACCGTGATATCCCCCGGCTTAATGGCCTCAATCTTTGACGCGATGTTATTCAGGCTCTTTACGACTGGGTCAAAATCGACCTTTGGATTTTCTTCACCTTTGTTATTGGTAGTATTGCTCTCATATTTGAATGTCATGTTGTCGATTTTGACACCAAGTTCAGCCGACCCTTTTACGAAAGGGGCAACTATGTTGGTTTGAAGCTTCGACATAGTCTCTTCAGAGAATGCGAACTTGACGGTCTCTTGCTTGGCCTGGATAGCCGCAATTAAAAGGTTCTGCTCGTATAGCGCTTTCTCAAGCGCATCCAATCTGCTCTGAAGAGATGTTTGATCAGAGGGCGCTGAGGTTTGGGTATTTCCGCCCCACTTTTGCGACGCGGCGAGCGGGTTGAAAAAAAGGACAACAGTCGTGAACCATAGTACGGCCGCCATCAGTGGGAATAAAGAGGTCGCGTAATTACCAAGCCTTGATATGCGGTCGCTTTCTAATGGAGGTAGATATTCAAGGAGTTCAAGTTTCTCACGGCGCCCCTCCTCAAAGAACTTGTCGTTCTCACGCTCCATCCGTGAGACGGCTAGCCATACGCTCCACGAAGACCAAAGGCAGAATAGGCCAGCAAAAATAGATAAGAGGATGTTTGGCCACCAGGGTTGGCCTGTCCATGCGCTGTCGCCCGCAAACGCAATCATGAAGCTGTGCGCGCCGACGATGCCGCCGCTAAAGAAAACAATGCCGTTAAGCCGCCCTTGTATCAGGCCATGCTGACGGGTGATTGCGTTTGAGATCGCCTCGTAAAGCTGGCCCAGCTTCCTGGCTTCTTCGCCCTTTGGAATTTCCCGAGGCGTTTCCGTCGTGGTGTCGCTCATAGCTAAGCCCCATTACCCAGGGCACCATCCATTATCGGATAGTTCGGCGCAACTGCCGCTTGCAATATTGGTTACTTGCTCGGGGGTGCCAGCCACCCTTGTTGGACTCATGCTGTGAGGCACAAGGAAAGATAAATGAGTGAGCGACGAAACTAAAAAGAACCACGAGACCCAAATAGAAGGCGTTGAGAAGATCAAGGCCAAGGTAGCCGCCGAAATCGCCCAGAAAATCTAGGCGGCTGAAAAGGAAGGCGTGAAGGGTAAGGCCCTGAATGAAAAGGCCGGCCTGACCATATCCACATTCGGGCTCAGGGGATGATTTTGCTCGGGACCGGAAGCAGACCTGAGGCGGCAGCTCAACTGACCTGGAAACAAATCGACTTCGAGGCAGGCTTATCGACCTCAATCAGCCGGATAGGGAGCAGACTAAAAAGTACAGGCCCGTCGTGCCATTGAGGTGTTGATGCAGGAAGTGGCGGCGTGCGGGTTACGTGCGGTCGCCTGAGCTAAGGTGTTCCGAGAAAATCCGGATTTGAATTCATGCACCTGCCTGTGCAGAAATCACGTGGGACAAACCTCCGGGATCGGCAGGCGTAAGGCCGTACCGCACATAGAACCTCAACGCCGCTCGTGCAATGATCGCTCCCGACCTCGACACCGCGATTGCCGTGTTGCGCGACCTCATCGAGGACGCGGAGCGGATCGTGCCGTTCACCGGGGCGGGCATCTCGACAGAGTCCGGCATTCCGGATTTCCGCTCGCCCGGCGGGCTCTGGACCAAAAATCGTCCCATCCCGTTCGAGGACTATGTCGCCAGCGTCGAGGCGCGCCGCGAAGCCTGGCGGCGGCGCTTCAATATCGAGGCGACCTTTGCCGGGGCGCGTCCCACCCGTGGGCATCTTGCCTTGGCGAGCCTCTACAAGATGGGCAAGGCCGCCGCCGTGGTCACGCAGAATATCGATAATCTGCATCAGGCGTCCGGTATTGCAGCGCAAGATGTCATCGAGCTGCATGGCAACACGACCTACGCTGTCTGTCTCGATTGCGCGCGGCGTTATGAGCTGGGGCCGATCCGCGAGACCTTCGAAGCCAGCGAGGAGCCGCCGGATTGCGACTGCGGCGGCATCATCAAGACCGCAACCGTCTCGTTCGGTCAGGCCATGCCGGACCAACCGATGCGGCGGGCGCAGGAACTCGCCGCCCATTGCGATTTGTTCCTGTCGGTCGGTTCGTCTTTGGTGGTCTGGCCGGCGGCCGGCATCCCGCTGATGGCCAAACGCAACGGCGCCAGGCTCGTCATCATCAATCGCGATCCGACAGAACTCGACGACGTTGCCGATCTTGTTGTGCGCAACGACATCGGCGACGTGCTGGCCCCTTTCATCGGGCATTGAGTTTCAGCACAACAACGCTGTGACTGATTCGCCGGCGACTACGGCGCCTGAGAAGCTGTGTGCAATAGCATTTTGGCCTTTGCGGCTTAGGGCCGGGTGTTATCTTCAATCCACAGATTCGTCGAAGCGATTCCAAACAAACGCCTCACTCAACGGGCGTCCGGAAGCGTCAAACGGGGCAAACGCCGAAGCGGTATTCAACACCGACCGGCTCAGAGACGTCGAACGGGATTGATCGAATGCCAGATACAAATCTCCGACCCGGCTTGGTCCGAGACCTTGGCGATGAACGGGCAACCGATCTCATCGAGGTCGCCGGTGTGATCAAGTGGTTCGATGTGTCGAAGGGCTTCGGCTTCATCGTTCCGGACAACGGCATGCCGGACGTTCTGCTTCACGTCACCTGCCTGCGCCGCGACGGTTTCCAGACCGCCTATGAAGGCGCGCGGATCGTGGTGGAAGTGCAGCCGCGGCCGAAGGGCCTGCAGGCCTTCCGCGTCGTCTCGATGGATGAGTCGACCGCGATCCATCCGGCCGAAATCGCGCCGCGGACCCATGTCAGCGTGACGCCGACCAGCGGGCTCGAGCGCGTCCAGGTCAAGTGGTTCAACCGGCTGCGCGGCTTCGGCTTCCTGACGCGCGGCGAGGGCACGCCCGACATCTTCGTCCACATGGAGACGCTGCGCCGCTTCGGCTTCGCCGAGTTGCGGCCGGGGCAGACCTTGCTGGTGCGCTTCGGGCCCGGGCCCAAGGGGCTGATGGCGGCCGAGGTCCGGCCGGACGGTGGGCCGCTGGCGCTGTCGTCGCACTGATCGCTCGCCGATCGACGGAATTCTCAAGGCCCGGGCCGTTCGCTCGGGCCTTTGCTTTTGACAGGACGGCGCGGCGGACAGGGCGCGTTGGTCCTCGCGGCTTGTGCCGGCGTCTTGCTCCCCAAGTCTTGCCGCCAAAGTCTTGCCGTTGCCGCGATTGCTTGCGACAGTCGCCCGGTCCCCGAGGATCTCTTCATGCTCCGCTGTCGTCTGATCGCCGCGATCCTGTTTGGATTGTGGGTTGCCGTCCTTCCCGCGCGCGCGGCCGGCGACGAGGGTGTGGTGACGATCGCCAGCAAGAGCGGCGTCCATTCCTTCACGGTGGAGCTGGCGCGGACCGAGGCGGAGCGGGCCAAGGGCCTGATGTTCAGGAAGGAGCTGGCGCCGGGTCACGGCATGCTGTTCGATTTCCAGAAGGACCAGGAAGTCGCCTTCTGGATGGACAACACCTATGTCTCGCTCGACATGATCTTCATCCGCGGCGACGGCACCATCTGGCGCATCGAGGAGAACACGACGCCGCTGTCGACGCGCAATGTTCCCTCGCGCGGGCCGGTGCGGGGCGTGCTCGAGGTTGTCGCCGGGACGTCGCGCAAGCTCGGCATCGCGCCGGGCGACAAGGTCGGGCATCCCATTTTCGGCCGCTGAGGGGCTTTGCTTGCCGCGCCGCGGCGAAGCGTGTACCTAGCCGGCATCCTGGACCCGCGTGCAGTATCGGCCGGTCCCGGATTCATGACCGAAGGTCATATTCGGAGCGTAGCGCAGTCTGGTAGCGCATCTGGTTTGGGACCAGAGGGTCGCAGGTTCGAATCCTGCCGCTCCGACCACCTACAGTACTATTTCAATGTGTTCCCTGGGTGTCTCTTGCCCTTTCGGCGGAAGAAGCCATGAGGCAACGAAGAGCGTTGCCTCATGGCTTCGAGACCGTTTTTCCCAATTGTGACAAACGTTGGCAGCGCAATCCAAAGAAATTGAGGAATTTGAGGGGGGGCGTCTGACGGACTTCGCGGGCCGGGCGCAGGTTTCAAAGCGCAGCTCGTTGACTACCTTAAGTTGAATTAGGTTATAGAACTATGACTGCATTGTGGCGGGCGTGGCTTTGTGAAGTTGTATTGCCAAAATACTCAACAAATGTATATTTTCCTAAAGAATTTCTGTGATCAACTCGTGGTTTACTGAATGTGTTGCTGGTCGGACGATAGAAGACGTGAAGATTAATAATAATAATCTATAATACATACTTAGTATTGCATAGATTATAAAAAATAATGTTAGTGGTTGAGTTGTACCTCAGAACTTTTAGGCACTTAAAAACCAGCAGTTGGTTGTGAAAAGCCGCAATAGGGATCAGTTATTTTTCTCGTTTATTCTACATTGATGTTGTTTATGTCTGTCGCGTATCTAACGACCAGTTTCGTGCGCCAAGCACTGTGCCCACCCGGGCGCAAGAAGGCTGACTTTTTCGACGTCGGTCAACGTGGGTTCCTTCTTGAGGTCCGGAGTTCCGGCGGCAAGACCTATTACCAGCGCTATACGGACGAGCGAGGCCGCGAGCGGCAATATAAGATCGGTCCGGCTGACGTGCTGTCGCTGGATCAAGCCCGCCGCAAAGGGCGGCAGGTTGTTGCCGAGGCATTGCTCGGCGCCGACCCGCAGCAGAAGCGTCGCGAGATGCGTGCCATCCCTTTGCTGCGCGAATTCGTGGCCGAGCGTTATCTCCCGTATGTCCAGACCTACAAGACGAGCTGGCAGACAGATGAAACGGTGCTGCGTATTCACGTTCTTCCGCGTCTCGGCCATTTGGCGCTCGACGAGATCAAGACCGACGCCATATCGAGCCTAATCAACGCGATGCGCGTCGACGGCTATGCCCCGGGCACCATGAACCGGGTCATCGTCATCCTGCGCTACATCTACAATCTGGCGCGCAAATGGAAGACGCCCGGCGGCGACAACAATCCGGCCGCTGGCTTGAGCGCCGGACCGGACGTCCAGCGCAACCGGTTCCTGAGCGAATGGGAAGCCGAGAACTTGGTGCGAGCGATCCATGCCGACGAGAACCGCACCGCGGCGCGCTCGATTTTGCTTCTGCTACTCACCGGCGCGCGCCGCAACGAAATCACCTTCGCAAAATGGGACTACGTCGACTGGAAGAACAAGACTTTGCTGGTGCCTAAATCGAAGTCGGGTAGGGCGCGTGTCATCGCCCTCAATCAGTCGGCGATCGCGCTTCTGACCGCGACGCCGCGCATAGAGGGCAATTCCTACATCTTTCCTTCGGAAGTGACAGGGCGACCATCGGCGTCATTGTTCTTTCCGTGGGACCGAATTCGCAAACGTGCCGGCCTTGGCGATGTGCGGCTGCATGATCTGCGGCATTCGTTCGCCAGTTTCCTGGTCAATCGTGGCGTGTCGCTTTATGTCGTGCAGGGCTTGCTCGGGCATATGCATGCGCGAACCACGCAACGTTATGCGCATCTTTCGCAAGAGACCCTTAGTGACGCCGCCGATCTGATCCAGCATGTCGTGACTTTTCCGGCCGAGCCGCCGCCACAACACAACAGCTAACCGAATGCACCGCGCGTGAGTGAGCCGGCATCGCAATGGTGATGCTGTTGGCACTCGCCCGCGACGCGCTAACTTCGAGCCATTTACGCCCCGCTAACGAACCGTGCGCCAATATCGGCGCACGGTTTTTTTTGTGCATCGTTGTCTGGCCTAATTCGCTAATCCGACGCCATACCTATTGCGCATTTGCGTCATCTCACGAGTTCATTTTGCGATTTTGAAATCGATTCAATCACTTGGATTTCAGCGCGACCCACGACAGGCCGAGACAGTGCTTGGGCTACAAAAAGTGAACAATAGCCTTCCGTGGGCCGGCCGCGATTGACGGGATTGAGAATTTCGGGACGGCGATCTTCAAACCGGTCCAGTACGTGAAGATTTGCTCGCTCTACGGTGCTGGCTTCTACTACATGCCGGGCACGGATACCTGCATCAAGGTCGGCGGCTTCGTCCGCGCCGAGGTGAACTTCAA